>CAZFTY010000166.1:0-5850 GCA_964521835.1 uncultured Microbacter sp. | reverse complement strand
AAACGATTTAATGCCAAAATAAGCGCCTGCATAGCAACCGTACTTGGACTTATTATTCCGGGCATTCTCGGAGCTCAAAACTGGGATGACCACGATCGTTCGGGACGCTACACCTGCCGCGACTTCGGAATGAACTACTTGGTAGGATTACCACCGAACTCCATTATTTTTACCTGTGGCGATAACGACACATTCCCTCTCTGGTATTGCAACGAGGTAGAACAGTTCCGCCCCGATGTGCGCGTTTGTAACCTCAGCTATCTGCAAACCGACTGGTATATCGACCAGATGAAACGTCAGTCGTACACCTCGGCACCGCTGCCTATATCGTGGAACGCCTCGCAATACATGTCGGGCAGTCATGAAGTGGCGCGTGTTTACGATCCGAAAGACACTTCCAAAGTCGATATAAAAACGGCAATGGCCTTTGTTTTAAGCAATGACCCGAGAACCAAAGATCAGTTCGGGCAGGATATTTTCCCGACTTCGACGATAATACTCCCTGTTGACAAACAAGCGGTATTGCACAACAACGTCTCTGGACTCGATCATCCTGCAGGAGCGCTCAACAAACAAGGAATCTCTAAATACCCTGTTGTTGCAGCCGGTCAGGAAAACAATATCGTGCCTTTCATGGAGCTAAAAATGGGATCGCAAATTACCAAATCGGATCTGATTCTGATGGATATGTTGAAAACAAACAACTGGAACCGTCCCCTTTACATTGCATCTACCGTTGGAAACAGCATGTACAATGTAAAGTTAAGTCCCTATTTCCAGTGTGAAGGAATTGTCAACCGAATCGTTCCGGTAAAAACATCAGAAGAAGGGAAGAATGTCAATGTTCCGGTAATGTATGACAATCTGATGCACAAATACAAATGGGGTGGCATACAAAATCCGAAAGTTTATCTCGACGAAAATATTGTACGCATGGTTTCCATGTTCCGTATGCAGTTTGCCGGTCTGGCAGAAGCGCTGGTATTGCAAAATAAACGAGATTCGGCGCTCAAGGTTCTGGACTACGCCATGAAAGTGATTCCGGTAACTACGTTGCCTCACGATTACTTCACGATGAATATGGGGCGTTTCTACTACGAATTGGGAAAAACAGCCAAGGGTGATGCAATTATGAACGATGTAGCCAAACAAATGGTCAAAAGCCTGAACTGGTATGCCGGATTGACTCCGAAACAGATGCGCAGCGCCAGCGAACGGATTCAAAACAATATGGCGACATTGAGTAACCTGCTCTATTTTGCAGATCACTACAAGCGCAAACAGATTGTCGGACAATATTCCGGACAGTTCCAGGCATTCACAAAGATCTTCCACATGCAATAACAGCGATTGGACAGACAACATAATCAAAGCCAGCTTCTGCAAACGCAGATAGCTGGCTTTTTTAATTTACAGGAGGATGAGTAGTTGATTTCTATCCGACAGGAAAAACAGAGACAAGCGTGTTGCTGAAAATAATATAACGATACCTTGATTGTGGAACCGGATTTCTGTCAAGGAAGGAAGACATCGGGAAAGGCTTATAAAACAACACAGGCAAGGTGAGCGGCAGAAAGCAGAGGCAAACAAGCAGATAAAAAAAGAGGCAAACCATACGGAATGCCTCTTAATAATTTCATGTATCTGAAGATTAAACCAACTTCATTTCTTTCAATACATCGTTCATTACCTGAACGGCAGCTGCGCTCTTGTCAAACAAAGCTTGTTCGTCAGCAGTCAGCTTAACGTCGATGATAGCCTCAACGCCGTTTTTGCCAATTACAGTAGGAACGCCGATGCAGATATCGTTGTGTTTGTATTCGCCTTCGAGGTATACACAGCAAGGGAGCACGCGTTTTTCGTCGTTAAGGATAGATTTAACGAGGAATGCAGCAGAAGCACCCGGAGCCATCCACGCAGAAGTCCCAAGTAATTTTGTAAGGGTAGCACCACCAACCATTGTGTCGGCAACTACTTTGTCCAAAACTTCAGCAGAAAGAATGTCACTTACAGCAACACCTTTGCAGTTGGCAAGACGTTTCAAAGGAATCATGGTAGTATCGCCGTGACCGCCGATTACCATAGCTTCGATATTGTTACCGTTGGTGTTGAGAGCCTGGCTCAGGAAATAGGTAAAACGAGAGCTGTCCAGTGCACCACCCATACCGATTACGCGGTTTTTAGGAAGACCAGCTGTTTTGAATGTCAGGTAGGTCATTGTATCCATCGGGTTACTTACGATAACGAGGATAGCGTTGGGAGATTCCTTAATGATGCTTGCAACTACCGAGTTTACAATACCTGCATTAACACCGATCAGGTCTTCACGGGTCATACCCGGTTTGCGGGGAAGACCAGAAGTGATAACAACAACATCAGAATTAGCTGTTTTGCTGTAATCGCTGGTTACACCGACAACTTTGGTTGCGAAACCCAGAGTTGGCTGAGTCTGCATGATGTCCATTGCTTTACCTTCAGCAACACCTTCTTTAATATCGAGCAAAACCACTTCGCTCACAACTTGGTTTACCGTCAGAACGTTAGCACAGGTAGCACCTACGTTACCGGCTCCGACTACTGTTACTTTAGACATAACTGTTTAGTTTATAGATTAATGAATAGTTAAGATAAGACTTAATTTCGTACAACAAAGGTAGCTGATTATCTTTGTATTAAAGAAAAAATTCTGTAATTCTTTTCTATAAAAAAAACTAACGTTACAATAGTATGCCGGATGAATTTGCAACAGATAAATTGACCGGAAATTCTTTTGATGATAAAAATCGGCAGAATGGTTTGATTATAGAAAAAAAACCGTATCTTTGTCGCCCCGAAAATAGGAATAAAAAACAATACATAAAACATTACGGCAATGAAAAGAACATTCCAACCATCGAACACAAAACGCAGAAACAAGCATGGATTCCGCGAACGTATGGCAACGGCTAACGGACGTCGCATCTTAGCTTCACGTCGTGCAAAAGGCAGAAAAGTATTGACCGTTTCTTCTGAATTCAACAAGAAATAAGCTTTTACTTTTTCCTCCGGGAAGCGCGATCATTTCAATGAATAATTGAAGTGATCGCGCTTTTTTTATTGTGGCTCTTGTGTAAAAAAAACAAATAGCCATATGGGCAAAATCGAGAAAAAAACAAAGGTTAAGTATAAAAAGTGCGGAATGTTGCCATTTCTAAAATAATCATAATGAGAACCGGAGTATTGCTCCTTGTCTTTTTGACTGGATACATGTGTATTTATGTGTGAATATGCTCGTTTTATTCGTGCATTCATGCATTTAATTTTGTTATATTACCTTTTTAAGTACAGATGTTTTATCCCCATACTTGTTGTTTATGTCAATTAAAAATAACGTTAAAGTGGAATACCAATTTAAATTGACCGTAACACCCTATTGATAATTCCATTACATTTGCAGTTGAAGTACAAAAAAATTAATCAGCATTATGAACTCAACACTGCAAGAACTTACCGACAAAATTTATCTCGAAGGAGTCGAAAAAGGCAAAAACGAAGCCACTACCATCGTATCCAATGCAAAAGATGAGGCTGCTGCAATTATTCAGAAGGCAAATGCCGATGCTGCAGCAATCGTAGCGCAAGCGCAAAAACAAGCCGAAGAGTTGGACAAAAACACCCGTTCCGAACTAAAGCTGTTTGCTCAACAATCGGTGGAGGCTCTGAAAACAGAGGTAACCAATCTGATTAATGGGAAAATAACCGACGACTCGATTAAAGCTGCAGTGGCTGATAAGTCTTTTATGCAAAAAGTAATCCTCTCCTTTGCGCAGGAATGGGCAAAGAAAGAACAAATTATTATCGAAGCAAAAGATGCGGAAGCCCTGACCGCCTATTTTTCCGCCAATGCGAAAGATCTTCTGAATAAAGGCATCACCATTAAAGCGGTGAACGGTGCCAAAGCCGACTTTGCCGTTCAACCGGCCTCCGGTGGATATAAAATCACCTTTGGAGAGGCTGAATTTACCGAATATTTCAAAGAATTTTTACGCCCGAAACTGGTAGAATTGTTGTTTTAAGTTGCCATCCTTTTTTTGCAACCGATAAACCATAATTTGTAACACAATGAGCAAATATTACTACCTGATAGCCGGATTACCAGAAATCCAGCCGGATGATGCCAAGCTGACACTCAAACTGCAGGAACTGCACCAAATATTGCAAGAAACACTTAGTACGAAAGATTATGCTGTTGTAAGTCATATCTTTCAGTATTACGAAGCTTTAAATTGGTTGGCATTTCTCAAAGACCGGGATGCCGCTTTGCACCCGCTTGGGTTCTCTACATCCGATCAGTTTGAAGAGGTGGTGACACTTCTGAAAGAGACGGAATATCCGAAAATCAAATCCGTCCCTGACTATTTTCCCGCTTTTGCTTATGCCTGCTGGGAAGAGAAGCCGCTGTTCGACAACCTGTCGTGGGACGACCAACTGATGTCGCTTTATTATAAAGATGCCATACGGTGCGGAAATCAATTTGCCAGTGCATGGTTCGAATTCTGTTTGAACATTAATAATTTGCTCACAGCCTATACCTGCCGCAAATACAATTTCGATATAGCATCGTCGATTGTAGGCGATAACGTGGTGGCTACTATACTAAAGACTTCTCATGCACGCGATTTCGGGGTAAGCGATTACTTTCCGGAGGTCGATCAGGTTTTACGAATTGCCGAAGAAGACAATCTGCTCGAACGGGAAAAGAAGGTCGACCTGCTGAAATGGCAATGGATCGAAGAGAATACGGTGTTCGAATATTTTACCATCGAAGCAGTTGCCGCTTACCTGATGAAACTGGAGATTATCGAGCGTTGGCTGCCATTGAAACAAGAGGCAGGAGCCGCTATTTTCCGCGAACTGATTAAGACGCTGAAAAGTGGCGTACAGTTCCCGAGTGAGAAATAACCCGCCGGTTACCACGTAGAATAAAAAATAAAAACAATAGCATAATATGTCAACAAAAGGAAAAGTTAAAGGCATTATTTCCAACCTTGTAATTATTGCCGTGGATGGGCCTGTTGCTCAGAACGAAATTTGTTACATCGAAACCGGAAATACGAAACTGATGGCGGAAGTCATCAAAATTATCGGTGACAATGCTTATGCCCAGGTGTTTGAAAGCACTCGTGGACTGCAGGTGGGAGCCGAAGCTGAATTTATGGGGCACATGCTTGAGGTAACACTTGGCCCGGGTTTGCTGTCGCGTAACTACGATGGTTTGCAGAACGACCTTGACAAAATGGAGGGCGTTTTCCTGAAGCGTGGAGAATATACATTCCCACTTGATAAAGATAAGCTGTGGGATTTCAAACCGCTGGCAAAACCGGGAGATGTAGTGGATGCCGGTAGCTGGCTGGGCGAAGTAGACGAAAATTTCCAGCCACACAAAATCATGGTGCCATTCACCTTTGAAGGCAAATACACCGTAAAGTCGGTTGTTGCCGAGGGTCAGTACCGTATTCTGGACAAAATTGCCGTTATCACCGACAGTGAAGGCAAAGACATTGAACTCAACATGACACAGAAATGGCCGGTAAAAAAAGCCATTACCTGTTATACCGAAAAACCCCGTCCTTTCCGCCTGCTCGAAACCGGTGTAAGAACCATCGATACGGCCAACCCTATTGTTGAAGGAGGTACCGGATTTATTCCCGGTCCGTTCGGAACAGGGAAAACCGTATTGCAGCACGCCATCTCCAAACAGGCCGATGCCGACATTGTTATTATGGCTGCCTGCGGTGAACGTGCCAACGAAGTGGTGGAAATCTTCGTTGAGTTTCCGGAACTGGAAGACCCACATACCGGTCGTAAGCT
>CAZFTY010000165.1:0-5903 GCA_964521835.1 uncultured Microbacter sp. | reverse complement strand
GGTTTTCTATTCCACGACCGAACTGCAATAGCTGGAAACATTGAAACTGTTCTCGATAACAATAGTTTTCCTACTCCCGAACAGTTATGGGAAAAGTACAAACAATACAAAGGAATCAATACTCCTGAAGCCGAAAAAGTTGCCTCTCAAGCCTATTTCTTTGACGGTAGCGGACGTAGTCCCCGTTACTACCAGCAAATTGCCGTTAATCGTACGGTAGAAGCTATTGCCAATGGCCAGTCCCGCATTTTGCTCGTAATGGCAACCGGTACGGGAAAAACATACACCGCTTTTCAAATTATACACCGATTATGGAAAAGCGGGGCAAAAAAACGCATTTTATTTCTGGCTGATCGCAATGCATTGATAGACCAGACAAAGCGGGGTGATTTCAAACACTTCAAGGATAAGATGACGGTTGTAAAAAACCGAATGATCGATAAAAGCTACGAAGTATATCTGGCTTTATATCAGGGATTATCGGGAGCCGACGAAGAGGCGAATGCCTACAAGCAATTTTCCCGGGAATTCTTCGATTTGATTGTTATTGATGAGTGTCATCGTGGAAGTGCAAAAGAGAATAGTGCCTGGCACGAAATCTTAACTTATTTCAATAAGGCTACTCATGTCGGTTTGACAGCTACACCGAAAGAGACCTGTGAGGTATCCAACAGTGAATATTTTGGCGATCCGGTTTATACTTATTCATTAAAACAGGGCATTGACGATGGATTTTTGGCTCCCTATCGGGTTGTAAGGGTTACGCTCAATGTCGATGCCGAAGGATGGCGCCCCGAAAAGGGCAAAACCGATAAAGACGGAGATATGGTGGAAGACCGCATCTATAACCGTAAAGACTTTGATAAAAATCTCGTTATAGATGAGCGTACCGAAGTTGTTGCTCAAAAATTGACGGAGTTTCTGAATGGCTACGATCGCTTTGCCAAAACGATTGTGTTCTGTACCGATATTGACCATGCTAACCGTATGCGAACGGCTATTGCCAATTGCAATGCCGATTTGGCTGCCGATAATTATAAGTATGTCATGCAGATTACCGGCGATAATGACGAAGGTAAACGGGAGCTGGATAATTTTATCAACCCTGAAGAACGCTATCCGGTGATTGCAACTACGTCAGAATTAATGACCACAGGTGTTGATGCTCAAACCTGCAAAGTAATTGTGCTGGATGCCGAAATTAAATCCATGACCAAATTCAAGCAGATAATCGGACGTGGTACGCGCATTAATGAAGAATTCAATAAGCTATATTTTACCATCCTTGATTTTCGTAACGTAACCGATTTGTTTGCCGATAAAGAGTTTGATGGTGATCCGATACGCGTGAAACCTGTTTCCGAGAATATCGATTTAACTGATATTATTAGCGAAGAAGAGAATGATCATGCTTCAATTGAAGATGAAGAAACGGGAGAAGAAATTGTAATCAATCCGGTTGTCAGATACCCGGAGCCGGAAGATGAGGACAAAACTATGTGGGATACTCCCATTCGCAAGACTAAAGTGTATGTTAATGGAGTCGACGTGTCTGCTTTGATAAGTCGCGAGTTGTATTTCGATAACAATGGCAAACCTATTACTGTTAGTCTGAAGGATTATACCCGTGAAGTTGTTATGGGACGCTATGCATCGCTCGATGACTTTTTGAAATCATGGAATAGTGCAGATAAAAAAGAAATCCTTGTTCAGGAGCTGGAAGAGCAGGGGGTGATGGTAGAAGCACTCGAAAATGCGGTAAACAAAGAGGTTGATTTGTTCGATCTGATATGCCACGTAGCTTACGGGCAGCCGCCATTAACGCGTAAAGAAAGAGCCAATAATGTAAAGAAACGCAACTACTTTGCAAAATACGGCGAACAAGCCCGTAAAGTACTGGAAGCTTTATTAGATAAATATGCCGACGAAGGAATTACCAATATCGAAAACATGGATGTTTTGCGGGTACAACCCTTTACCGAATATGGTTCGCCAGTGGAAATTATCAATGAATTTGGTAGTAAAGCCAATTATATGAGAGCTATAAAAGAGTTGGAAAAGGAATTGTATCAGAGTATAGGGTAGTAATTTACTTTTAGTTTATCTTAGGGATTCTGCGGCTCGTGACTGCCCTCGGTGTACTACCCCTAATTAGCTGCGCTGATCTTCGATTCCTCTGAAGGGGACTTTTGATCGCAAAACGCAAGAACTAAATCTGCCCCTAAATCCCCTGAAGGGGACTTTTGATCGCAAAATATACAAAAGTATTCTCGTAATTAAGATAAGAAAAAGCATACTTAACGATACAAACCTCCGAAACCGCACTTACCCAAAGTCCCCTTTAGGGGATTTAGGGGTAGAAAAAAGAGCGAAAAGTAAGATGAGAAAAATAAAGCCATGCAACGAACCGAACAACCCGCAATGTTTTATGGTGCAAAGCGTACTATATTTCAGAATGCTGAGTTATTACGAAAAAATATGACTCCGGCAGAAACAAAACTTTGGGAAAATCTGAATAAATCCCAGTTGGGAGTCCGTTTTAAGGCACAACATCCGATTGATATTTTTGTTGCTGATTTTTATTGTCACAAATTCAAATTAGTGATTGAAATAGATGGAGGTATTCACGAATATCAACAAGCATACGACGATGGAAGAACTGCGGAACTGGAAAAATGGGGATTAACCGTTATCCGGTTTACAAATGAAGAGGTTCTGAATGATATTGAAAAGGTAGTAGATAGTATTAAACGTTATTTAGATGCTGCTAAGCTGGCTGCCCCTAATGAGCTGCGCTGATCTTCGATACCCCTGAAGGGGACTTTTGATCGCAAGATATATAAAGATATTCTCGTGCTATTAAGATAAGAAAAAGCATACTTAACGATACAAACCTCCGAAACCGCACTTACCCAAAGTCCCCTTCAGGGGATTTAGGGGCAGAAAAAAGAATACAAAAACGAACCAATAATAATGACCAACCTCAAAGGAACCCTCGACAGCATCCGCAAGATTATGTGGCAGGATACCGGCCTAAACGGCGATGCGCAACGCATCGAACAGCTGGGATGGATGCTGTTTTTCAAAATATTCTCCGACAAAGACAAAGAGCTCGAACTGCTCAACGACAACTATACAAGCCCTATCCCTGACGAACTGCACTGGGATGCATGGGCGGGCAATGACGAGGGAATTACCGGTGATGAATTGCAGGAATTTGTGGACCGAAAACTGTTTCAGGATCTGCGTAACCTGCCTGTAAACAGCACCGACGACCTGCGCAACAAACGGGCGCTCATTGTACGCGAGGTGTTTGAAGGCAACAACAACTACATGAAAAGCGGTATCAATATCCGCAAGGTATTGAACAAGCTGAATGAGATCGATTTCAACATCGCCAAAGACCGTCATGCTTTTGGCGAGTTGTACGAAACCATCCTGAAGGAATTGCAAAGCGCGGGCAAGAGCGGGGAATTTTATACCCCGCGCGCCATTACCGAGTTTATCTGTGAAATGGTAAATCCGCAACTGGGCGAAAAGATTTTGGATCCGAGCTGCGGAACGGGGGGGTACCTCACCGCTGCCATCGAGCACCTGAAGAAACAGGCCAATAGCGTGGAAGAGCGCCAGAGCATCGCCGAAAATATTATGGGATGGGAATACAAACCCCTCCCTTATCTGCTGGCGACTACCAACCTGATTTTGCACGACATTGAAGTGCCCAAAATCTCGTATCGCGATTCGCTGGAGCAACCGTTAAGCAATTATACCAACCGGCACCGTGTGGATGCCATATTGGCCAACCCGCCTTTTGGCGGCATTGTGGCCAACAACAACGAGAACAACTTCCCGCAAAGCTTCCGTACCAAAGAGAGCGCCGACCTCTTTCTGGTGCTGATGATACACCTGCTGAAACAGGGTGGACGCGCCGGTATTGTGTTGCCCGACGGCTCACTCACCGGCGACGGTGTAAAACAACGGGTACGCCAAAAGTTGCTCGAAGATTGCAACCTTCACACCATTATCCGCTTGCCCAATTCGGTATTTCAGCCCTATGCCACGGTGGCTACCAACCTGCTCTTCTTTACCAAAGGAGAACCGACCAAGGAAGTATGGTATTACGAGCACCGCCTGCCCGAAGGACAAAAATCGTACAGCAAAACCAAAACCATCCAACTGAAAGAGTTTGCGCCCATTAAGAAATGGTGGAACCACCGCGAAGAATCCGACCTGTGCTGGAAAGTATCTATCGACACCCTGAAAGAACGGGGCTACGACCTGGATATTAAAAACCCCAACCGACAGGAAGAGACCATTGAATATAGTAGTGCCGAACTGATGCAGATGCTGGAACAGTCGTTTGAGAAAAGTGCGGGATTGTTGGATAAACTAAAAACGTCAATCCAATGAAGTTTAAAGTGAATTTTATTCCATTATCCTTTATTAATTCCGAAGTAGAGATACTAAATCTAATACGGAACACATTTGTATTTAGTTCACTTTTTAATAGATGTGAAGAAGTTACATTAAATCATTATCTTGAATCAACTCAATATGGATTTACAGCTTCTGCTTCAGATTTTGGAACACATAAACTTGTGAGGATAACTGACATCAAAGATGGTGGAGTTGAATGGTCAAATGTGCCATTTTGTAATTGCGAAAATGACATTAAATACCTCCTACATGATAATGATATTTTAATTGCAAGAACAGGAGGTACAACAGGAAAATCATTCATGGTAAAGGATGCTCCCAAAAATGCAGTATATGCGAGTTATTTGATCCGATTAAGAACCAAGAAGGATGTCGATATAAATTTTATTACAGCATATCTGAATTCGTATGTTTTTTGGAGTCAAATTGTAGAGTTAAAGGCTGGTTCTGCTATGCCTAATGTGAATGCAGAAAAACTAAAAACTTTACGAATACCTAAGTGTGATCTTGCTACTCAGAAACATATGTTTCAACGTAATGATTCAATACCGGAAGTACACCTCAAAATCCAATCAATTGAATCTATATTTAGGGAAAATAAGCTATTATTAGCAGAACTTAGCCACCAACTTACCCTTGTCAAACAACTGCGCCAATCTTTTTTGCGCGAAGCTATGCAGGGCAAGCTAACTGCCGATTTCCGCAGTGCACACCCCGAACTGATAGAAGGGGAAAATAGTGCTCAGACCTTGTTGGAGAAAGTTAGGGCAGAAAAGGAAAAATCTTTCCCCTTGAGGGGGAATAAGAAGGGGGCTTTGTTAGCGCCAGTTAGTGAAGATGAAATACCTTTCGGGATTCCGAAGAGTTGGGTGTGGTGTAGATTGGGGGAAATAGTTCAACATAATTCTGGAAAAACCTTGGATAGTGGTAGAAATAAAGGAAAAGAAAAAGAATATATAACAACATCAAATTTGTATTGGGGATTCTTTGAACTTCAAAAAATTAAGAAAATACTTATACAAGACAATGAATTAGACAGATGTACAGCAAGAAAAGGTGATTTGTTAGTTTGTGAAGGTGGTGAAGCAGGAAGAGCTGCTATTTGGAATTATGATTATGACATTTGCTTTCAAAATCATATTCATAGAATAAGACCATATATTAATATTAATCCCAAATACATACTTTATTACTTCTTTTTTTTAAATCTATCCTGGGAAATAAACAATTATCGAAAAGGTATGGGTATTAGTAACTTGTCAAGTAAGTCATTAGCGTCAATTACTTTACCTCTCTCTTCTATTTCCGAACAGCAAGCGATTGTCAGTAAATTGGACGAGCTGATGCGCACCTGCGACGAACTGGATGCCAGCATCCGTGCCAGTCAACAGCACAATGAAATGTTGCTGCAACAGGTGTTGCGGGAGGCTTTGGAAGAGAAAAAAGCGGAACCGGTTCTGCAGACG
>CAZFTY010000164.1:0-5904 GCA_964521835.1 uncultured Microbacter sp. | reverse complement strand
GAGTTTTTCAATGCCCCAGGCGGCATGCCAGGCCGTTTGCACATTTTCAGATGTAATCAGATCGGCCAGTTCGGGTAACCGTTGAGGATCGGCGGCGATCATTTCCACCAGAAAATCGATCTCTTTGCGGGAGAGCGTTTTAGATAAATAATCCTCAAACAGAAGCATAATCTCTAATTACCAATATATTACACTCAGGAAAAACATCTGCCACCCCGGACATCCTTAAGGGCGAAGCCAATTTGCAAAAATAGCAAAAAAGAGTCAGAATGACGGCCTCCTCCCGCGCAACATCTCATGCTTTCCGGGAGGTCCCGGCAAACGCTCCACAACGAATCCGGAAGCCTGCAACATGCGTCGGACAACCCCTTTTGCACAGTAAGTTACAAAAATGCCGTCCGGCCTCAGGCTACGAAAAAGGCGATCAAAAATCTCCTGTTGCCATAAATCCGCCTGTTTGTTCGGAGCGAAAGCATCGAAATAAATCAAATCGTACTCATTTTCACCCATCGGCATAGAGGCAAAGTCAGTCTCTATTTTTTTCAAATCAAACCAATCGTTCAGTGCTGCCGACTCGTTCCAGGCTGCTTTATGCAAATTGGCAAACAACGTCTCTTCCCCGAGTATCTTTCCGTAATTCAGCATCAGAGCCTGCTCCAATGCCAACGGATAGAGCTCTACCGATGTATAACTGACTTTTCTCCCACACTTCCCGGTTTCAATCGCCGTAAGCAGGGCATTCAGGCCGGTACCGAAACCCACTTCAAAAACGCGGGGTTGCTCTGCCACGCAGGCTTCAAACCCCGCATCGATAAACACATGGCGCGACTCCTGAATCGCCCCGTGCACCGAATGGTAGTGCTCGTCCATTTGAGGCAGGTAAAGCGTATGCGACCCGTCTTCCGTCAATTGAAAAAGTATCTCAGGCATAATGAATAGTGAAATTTAACAGACAAAATTAGCCATAATAATTTCAGGAAACCGAACGATTAAGGTTGTTAATAATTAGTTCTATATTTTTTTATCTTTATGACATAAAACTTGGAGCTGAAATCCGTATCTTTGTAGTAATTTTCAAAGGATGTAATATCCACCCAAAGCGTTCAACCGGACAAAAGCGAAGGCATTATAAACCACCGATTTAAATCAAAGATCAGCTTCTTTTGATTACACCATATTACACTTATATTTTCTCATGAAACTTTTAGAACATATTGTTGCAGAAAAATTACTGAAGGTAAAAGCTGTAAAATTACAGCCCAACAATCCTTTTACGTGGGCCTCGGGTTGGAAGTCGCCTATTTATTGCGACAATCGTAAAACCCTCTCTTATCCTGAAATCAGAAACTTCATTAAAATAGAACTTGCACGTTTGGTTTGCGAACATTTCGGCGAAGCTACCGCAATAGCCGGTGTAGCGACCGGTGCCATTGCTCAGGGAGCTATGGTGGCCGAAGAACTCGGATTACCATTCGTTTATGTCCGTTCCAAACCGAAAGATCACGGACTTGAAAACCTGATCGAAGGCGATCTTCGTCCGGGCAGTAAAGTATTGGTAATCGAAGATTTGATTTCGACCGGAGGCAGTAGTCTGAAGGCTGTGGAGGCCATCCGTAACGACGGTAGTGAAGTTCTTGGCATGTTGGCTATCTTCACATACGGTTTCCCCATTGCCGAAAAACAATTCAAAGAAGCAAATGTCAACTGCATGACGTTGAGTAATTATGATGCCATTTTGAATGTGGCTCTTGCAACAGACTACATTGACGAAACTGAACTAAAAACATTACAAGAGTGGCGTCATGATCCTTCAAAATGGCATCCTCTTGCCCATAAATAACTAAATGGCAACATTTGAAAGCGAAGTAAAAACCATCACTTCAAACGAAGAGCAGGTTTACGGAACGCTGTCCGATTTAAGAAATCTGGAACAATCCAAACACTTAGTTCCGGACAACACGATCCAGAACATTGAATTTTACGAAGATAAATGTCATTTTACGGTAAATCCTATCGGGAAAATCGATCTGTCCATTATCGACAAACAACCCTACAAGCTTATCAAGCTGGGAGCCGACAATGCCCCTATTGATTTTCACGTAAACATTCATCTGAACAAAACGACTGACAATCAGACTAATTTGCATGTCAACGCGCAGGCCGACATTCCTCCCATGGTGAAGATGATGTTCGGCGGACGGATGCAACAATTCGTCGATCAGTTTGCCGAAGCACTGGCCGGCATTACTTACAAATAGACACACAACAATTTCCGACAAAAGACAATGGCTCAGAAACTTTGGGACAAAGGCGTTACAACCGATCATGAAATAGAACGGTTCACCATCGGGCGCGATCAGGAGATGGATCTGTATCTGGCTCAATACGACGTTTTAGGTTCGATGGCTCACATCATCATGCTCGAAAGTATCGGTCTGCTGGAGAAAGAAGAGCTGCAACTGCTTTTGAAGGAATTGAAGAATATCTACGAAATCATCCAAAAAGGCGATTTCGTTATCGAAGAGGGCATCGAAGATGTTCACTCGCAGGTAGAGCTGATGCTGACCCGCTCTCTGGGCGAAATGGGGAAGAAAATTCACAGCGGTCGTTCGCGCAACGATCAGGCGCTGCTCGACCTGAAACTCTTCGCCCGCGCCGAAATAGAAAATACCGTAGCAAAAGTGTGCGGTTTGTTCGATGTGTTGATTGCCCAGAGCAACCGCTACAAAAACGTGTTGATGCCTGGCTACACACACCTGCAGATTGCCATGCCGTCATCGTTCGGCCTTTGGTTCGGCGCTTATGCCGAAAGCCTCGCCGACGACCTGCAGCTTTTACTCTCGGCCTATAAAATTGCAAACCGCAACCCGCTTGGGTCGGCTGCCGGATACGGTTCGTCGTTCCCGCTTAACCGCCAAATGACCACTGATCTGTTGGGATTCGACACCATGAATTACAACGTGGTATATGCGCAAATGGGACGCGGAAAAATGGAACGGGTGGTAACCACCGCTCTGGCTTCGGTAGCTGCAACGCTTTCAAAATTAGCTTTCGACGCTTGCCTCTTTTCGAGCCAAAATTTCGGATTCATCAAATTGCCCGATGCCTTTACAACAGGATCGAGCATTATGCCGCACAAGAAAAATCCGGATGTGTTTGAGCTGACGCGTGCCAAATGCAATAAAATTCAGGCTATTCCACAGCAGATCACGATGATCGTCAACAACCTGCCTTCGGGCTATTTCCGCGATCTGCAAATTACCAAAGAGTGCTTTGTACCTACGTTTGAGGAGCTGAACGATTGCCTCGACATGACCACCACGATGATGGATAAAGTCACCATCAACGAGCATATCCTCGACGATTCGCGCTACGATTTGATATTCAGCGTTGAAACCGTCAACAATCTTGCCAGCGAAGGAATGCCGTTCCGTGATGCGTACAAGAAGGTAGGATTAGATATCGAAGCGGGCAATTTCCATCCGGAAAAAGAGATACACCACACACACGAAGGAAGTATCGGCAATCTTTGCAACGACGAAATAGCCGCTTACAAAGAGGATATCATTAGCCAATTCAACTTTGAGAAAGTGGATCGGGCCTACAACCAATTACTCTCCGTCGAATAAAATCACTCCATTCGTAACCGGAAGGCTCCGGAAATTTTTGTATCGATAAACGCAATACCCAGCGAGTCGCACTGCTGCTTCAACCGGGCACTGTACCATTTTGAAATGGAATTGTCGACCACTACCTGCTTTGGCTCCACAAACCGCAGCAATTTGTCCATGGTAATGCGGGTTTTGTTGCCCACTATCAGGTAATCGACAGCCATTCTGCGATCCGAATATTTTCTGCGAAACAACGTGTCGTTTGTAATGAGGAAATGCTTTTGGCAAAAAGCCACCGCCCGCCGGTCAATGAATTGTTGACTCTCAATCCCTTGCCGTATCCGATAACCCGACGACAACTGCCTCAGCTTCAACGAGTCGGAAGTAACGGCAAAACTTTGATTGCCAGACGTAAACTGCACATGCGTATTTTTGTTGTCGGCCCACACCACCACCTCTTTTTGCTTTATCGACTGGAAATCACGAGCAAGATCATCGGTCAGAAAAAGAACCACACAGCCAAGAGCAAGCTGCAACAGGAGATATTTTCGGGTGGCAAAATAGCCCGCCGCACACAAAATAGCCAGCGAACAGACCCACAACTGCCACTGATCGATCCACAAATTATAGGCCGCGCAAGGCAAATGTTCGATCCACCGGATAGCGCTGTTCATCCCCACAAGCATCCACTTCAACGCAAGAGCCACCCAACCGGCAATCACAGGAACCGGAGCCACCAGCAACAACGCCATGGCCGCATACATGATAAATCCCGAAAGCGGCACCACCACGATGTTGCTCAGCCAGAAAAAGTTGGAAAACCGGTGAAAATAGAAGACACCCAACGCTGCCGTACCAAGCTGCGCCGCCACCGACACGCAGGTCAACTCCCACAGCCACCGCAACGGTTTGAATTTGACATACCACAGTTTTTTGAATTTCGGCTCAAAATAGACGATGCTCAACACCGCCAGATAGCTCAGCTGAAACCCGACATCGAACAGATAGCACGGATCGTAGAGCAGCATCACGAAGGCCGAAAAGAAGATGGTATTGTAGATTTGGGGCTTGCGCGAAACTACGTAACCCAAAGCGATGAGCGAAAACATCAGAGCAGAACGCACCACGGCAGGCGCAAGTCCGGTGAGCAGCGCAAATGCCCAGAGCAGGACAATTACGATGAGATGCTTGGCAATAAACAAGCCGCGCCGCTTGTCCATAAAAGCAAGCAAAAAGTAAAATACCGCGCACACAATGGCCACATGCAATCCCGACACCGACAAAACATGCATGGCTCCGGTCACACTGTAGCTATCCATCAGTTCTCGGGTCAGCGCATCGTTATACCCCAGCATCAACGCGGCAACCACCGCAAATTCGTCACCACCAATGTGATAGCGTTTGTAAATTGCCAACAATTTCTGCCGAAAATGTGACGCGATAACTCCGGGAGAAAAACCGGCATCATTTCCTGTTTTTCTAAAATGTCCCTGAGACGCGTAAGCCGTAGCCGACACGCCATGCAGTTGCAAATAGCGTCCGAACTGAAACTCTTCCGGATTTCCGTTCGACCGCGGCACGGAAAAGGTGGTATAAACCAACAGTTGATCGCCAAAATCGAATCGTTTACCCGACGAATCCTTCGGGAGATAAAGCAACGCCCTCTTTTCAACATCGATAAATCGACCCTCTTTCAAATAATGAACAACCTCCACTTTATACAATGTCGATTTTGCTTTCTCAATCGGAGCCTCTTTCACCTCGACCCGATATACCCCTTTCACTCCGTCAAACGGGAAAGTGACATTTTTTTGCGATTGGTGAAACGACCACGCCCCCAAAACATAGAAGCAAAGCAAAACGCCGCTACCGAATAACCAGCGAAACCGAAACTGATCGACATCATTTTTAATAATAAGCGAAAACAAAATCGCCGCAAGCGCAAAAAACAGGCATACAACAAAAGTCCATTCGGGAATTGTAATCACATTTCCCGTAAATATTCCGGCTGCCAATGCAAGAAACAGCCTGAAAAATGGAATCCGATGGATAAAACCATTCATCTTGTTGGTTGATCTGTTTCTGAATTTTCCTCTTCTTTTGGTTCTTCGCCCTCTTCGTCATACTTCATTGCCATCTCCGACAGTTCATCATCTTCGGGAGATGCCTCGGGTTCCGGCTCTTCCGGCCGCCATCCCGATTTCCGAAAAACAAAAGCAAGTATCGAACCGGCAATCGCTCCAGACAGATGTCCCTCCCACGAAATGGATTCGTTGGGCAAAAAAGGAAGCAT
>CAZFTY010000163.1:0-5908 GCA_964521835.1 uncultured Microbacter sp. | reverse complement strand
GCTGATGGAACGTACCATTATCATTGCAAACACCTCGAACATGCCTGTAGCCGCGCGTGAAGCTTCGGTTTACACGGCGATGACCATTGCCGAATATTATCGTTCGATGGGATTGAAGGTGTTGCTGATGGCCGACTCGACCTCTCGTTGGGCACAGGCTCTGCGTGAAATGTCGAACCGTCTGGAAGAGTTGCCGGGTCAGGACGCATTCCCGATGGACTTACCGGCTATCATCGCCAACTTCTACGGACGTGCCGGTTATGTCTATCTGAACAACGGCTCGACCGGTTCTATTACCTTTATCGGAACGGTGTCGCCTGCTGGTGGTAACCTGAAGGAACCGGTAACAGAATCGACCAAAAAGGTGGCCCGTTGCTTCTTTGCTCTCGACCAAACCCGTGCCGACCGTAAACGTTATCCGGCAGTAAACCCGATTGACAGTTATTCAAAATACATAGAATATCCTGAATTTGAAGAATATATTGCCAAACGAATCTCTCCGGACTGGACTCAGGAGGTGAACGAAATGAAGACCTTACTGCAGCGGGGAAAAGAGATTCAGGAACAGATCAATATTTTGGGTGATGACGGAGTGCCGGTTGAATATCACGTAGCTTTCTGGAAATCGGAAGTGATTGATTTTGTGATTCTTCAACAAGATGCTTTTGATAAAATAGATTCTGTATGTCCAATCGAACGTCAGCAGTTCATGTTGAATCTGGTGATGGATATTTGCCGTACCAAGTTCGATTTCAGCAACTTCAACGATGTAATGGATTATTTCAAACGCTTAATCAATATTTGCAAGCAGATGAATTACTCCGAATACCAATCCGAAGCGTTTGAGAGTCATCTCTCTACTTTAAAAGAGATGCTGACATTGGAAGTCGTTTCCAAATGATGTCTCGGATAAATCGTAAATTGTAAAATTGTAAATACAAATATCATGGCTACAAAAGCATTTCAAAAAATATACACAAAGGTCACCCAGATAACGAAAGCCACCTGTTCGCTGAAAGCCTCAGGGGTGGGCAACGAAGAGCTGGCTACCGTGAATGGCAAGCTGGCTCAGGTAGTGAAAATCATGGGCGAAGATGTCACCCTGCAGGTATTTGAAGGCACGGAAGGTATTCCGACCGATGCCGAAATCGTATTCTTAGGCAAAGCTCCCACACTGAAAGTCAGCAATCAACTGGCTGGTCGTTTCTTCAACGCCTTCGGAGATCCTATCGACGGAGGTCCCGAAATTGAAGGGGAAGAACGTGAAATCGGCGGGCCTTCGGTAAATCCTGTTCGCCGTCGTCAGCCGTCCGAGCTGATCGCTACCGGTATTGCCGGCATCGACCTGAATAACACATTGGTGTCGGGACAGAAGATTCCATTCTTTGCCGATCCGGATCAACCGTTCAACCAGGTAATGGCAAACGTGGCTCTGCGCGCCAAGGCCGACAAGATCGTGCTTGGTGGTATGGGTCTGACCAACGACGATTACCTCTATTTCAAGAATGTATTTAATAATGCAGGCGTTCTCGACCGTATCGTGAGTTTCGTGAACACCACCGAAAATCCTCCGGTAGAACGTTTGTTGATTCCTGATTTGGCGCTGACAGCTGCCGAATATTTTGCGGTGGATCATAACGAAAAAGTGTTGGTATTGCTCACCGATATGACGCTGTATGCCGATGCACTTTCCATCGTATCGAACCGTATGGACCAGATTCCTTCAAAAGATTCTATGCCGGGTTCGCTCTATTCCGATTTGGCAAAGATCTATGAAAAAGCGGTACAGTTCCCTGATGGCGGGTCTATCACCATTATTGCCGTCACAACCCTTTCTGGCGGCGATATTACACACGCTATTCCGGATAATACCGGTTATATCACCGAAGGGCAGCTGTTCCTGCGCCGCGACTCGGACATTGGAAAAGTGATTGTGGATCCGTTCCGTTCATTGTCGCGTTTGAAACAGTTGGTTATCGGTAAAAAGACGCGGGAAGACCATCCGCAGGTAATGAACGCTGCCGTACGTCTGTTTGCCGATGCTGCCAATGCAAAAACAAAGCTGGAAAACGGGTTCGACCTGACCAATTATGACGAACGTACACTATCTTTCGGAAAAGATTATGCGGAAAACATTCTGGCTATCGATGTCAATATCGGAACCGAAGAGATGTTGAACGTAACCTGGAGCCTGTTTGCCAACTATTTCAAACCCGAAGAGGTGAATATCAAGCAAACATTGGTCGATACATACTGGCCTAAATAATCGTTCCTCTACCGGGAGTAGAGACGAAATTCCGAACTCAAATTATGGCTATAACATTTCAATACAACAAAACATCACTTCAGGGTCTCGAAAAGCAGCTGAAGGTGCGGGTACGGGCTCTGCCTACCATTAAAAACAAAGAGAGTGCTCTGCGTGTGGAGGTAAAGCGTGCCAAAGACGAAGCCAAAGCACTGGAAGAGAAGCTCGAGCAGCGCATTACGGCATACGACCGGACGCTGGCTCTCTGGGGAGAATTCGATACGACGTTACTTCATGTCGACGATGTAAAGATGGAGGTTCGCAAGATTGCCGGTGTGCGTATTCCGGTGCTCGAAGGAGTTGAATTCTCCATTCGTCCTTTCAGTATTTTCAGTAGTCCGAAATGGTTTGCCGATGGCATTGAGCAATTGAAAGAGCTGGCTCAAATCGGCATCGAACAGGAATTTATGCTGCAAAAGCTGAACTTACTCGAACATGCCCGTAAAAAAACGACTCAAAAGGTAAACCTTTTTGAAAAAGTACAGATTCCCGGGTACGAAGACGCTATCCGTAAAATAAAACGGTTTATGGAAGACGAAGAGAACCTCTCGAAATCGGCACAAAAAATCGTCAAATCGAGACAGGAAGCAGAAAAAAACAATGTGGAAATTTGAAGATTTGGGAATTTGAAAATGGAATTTGATCAACCACAAAGCAACCGGGGGTATCACAAAGAATAGTAAGTTTTCGCCACACTCCTTTCTGATTCGCTTTGAATCCTTTGTGTTGGGAGCAAATTTCAATTGTAAATTGTAAATGACTAAATTGCAAATAGCTATATGATAGTTAAAATGAAAAAATACACCTTCTTGGTTTACCACAAGGAGTATGCCGGATTTCTCGAAAAATTGAGAGAGCTTGGCGTGGTTCATGTGGCCGAAAAGCAAGGAGGCACTATCGACGACGAAGATTTACGGAGCAACCTGCAACTGACACAACGGTTTAAGGCGGCCACCGCAACGTTGGATCATTATTCGGATAGTGAAAACCCACTGCCTCAGAATTCCGAACTGGACGGATTTAAATTACTAACCGACATTGAATCCCGCGTACAGGAAAAAGAGCAGTTGCAAACCAGGCGACTGTCCGTCGTCAAGGATATGGACCGGATGATTCCCTGGGGTGATTTCGACTGGGAAAGAATACGACAACTGGAGCAGGCCGGACTCGACGTCCGTTTCTTCTCTTGCAACGCAAGCAAATTCGACCCTGAATGGGAGGCAAAATACAGCGCATTGCAGGTAGACTGCCTGAGTTCGACCGTTTATTTCATTACGGTAACGCCGAAAGGTTTTGAATTTGAAATCGAAGCCGATGTGTTGCGCCCGGGGTCAAAAACGGCAGCCGAATTGCAGACCGAGGTCGATGGAATTGATGCCGAAATTGGCTCGATAGAGGAGTGGCTCAAAAACGCAACGGCAGGATACGATGCCCTGAAAAAATCGCAGTTCGAAGTATCGGAAAGAGTTGACCTGCGCCGCGTACAACTCAACACCACTTCGGAGGCTGAAAATACGGTGAGAATACTGGAAGGCTATTGTCCCGAAGAGAATGAAGAACCATTGATCGGTGTGCTGAACCAATCGGGCATTTATTATGTGGCCGAAGTTCCTCTCAAAACCGACGAGGCTGTACCTGTGAAGTTGAAAAACAATAAATTCAGCAGCGTATTTGAATTTATCGGAGGTCTCTATGAGCTGCCCAACTATCACAAATCGGACATGACACCCTATTTTGCGCCGTTTTACATGCTCTTTTTCGGCTTTTGCTTTGCCGATGTCGTATACGGGGTAATGCTGGCCGGAGTCGGGCTCTATTTCAGTAAAAAAGTGCGTGAAGAATTGCAACCGGTCATGCGGCTGTTGTTCTACTTAGGCATTACGGCCTTCTTTATGGGATTAGTAACCGGTAACGTGGGCGGAATTCAGTTGGAAAAAATAGAGACCAACTGGCCCTGGTATGAAACGTTGAAAAAATATATTCTGACATCAGACAGGTTGTTCTATGCGTCGTTGATTTTGGGTGCGATACAGATCATTTTCGGACAGTTTGTACGGGCATGTACCCGTTGGAAGACCGATGGATTTGCCAGCACAATTTCGACGTGGGGATGGCTTCTGTTGGTCGTTGGCGGAGGATCGGTCTTCGGATTGCAAAAAGGAGGTTTGATTGCCCCCGAAATTGCGAAACCAATATCGTATGTTATTTTTGCCATATCGGGCATCTGTATTTTCCTGTTGAACCATCCGGGACACAATATTTTAGCCAATATCGGTGAAGGAATCTGGGATACGTATGAAAAAGCGACCGGTTGGTTGAGCGATTTGCTGTCGTATATCCGTTTGTTTGCCATCTGTATTGCCGGAGCTGTTTTAGCCATTGTGTTCAATAGTCTGGCTACCAGTTTGAGTGGAAACACCCCCGTAGTCAGTCAGATTGTAATGATTCTGATTTTGCTCTTCGGCCACTTCATTAATATCTTTATGGCTATTCTGGCATCATTCGTACACCCGCTTCGTTTGACGTTTGTCGAGTTTTACAAGAATGCAGGCTTTGTCGGAGGAGGAAAATCATACAAACCATTTGCACGGTATAAAGAAGAATTCAAAATACTTTGATCGGTGAAACAACCGGTTGATTTACGAATAAAAAAATACAAATAATTATTAATCACTAATTTACTTTTTTATTATGGAACCAATTTTATTTGCTTACATCGGGATTGCCTTTATGGTAGGATTATCGGGAGTCGGTAGTGCTTACGGTACTTCCATTGCCGGAAATTCCGTTATCGGCGCATTGAAAAAGAACCCCGATATTTTTGGTAAAGCCATGGTTTTAACAGCTTTGCCTGGTTCTCAGGGTCTGTTCGGTTTTTTGGGATATTTTTTGCTTAAACCGTTTCTTGTAGAACATATTTCTATGTTTCAAGGTGTTGCCATCTGTTTTATCGGTATTGCAGTAGGTGCTGTCGAGTTGCTTACTTCCATCCGTCAGGGCCAGGTGTGTGCCAATGGTGCAAGTGCAATGGGTAACGGCCACGATGTTTTCAACAATACGTTGATTCTGGCTGTATTCCCCGAGTTGTACTCTATCATTGCCGTTGCGGCAGCTTTCCTGGTAAGTACATCGTTGGGAACTCCCATCGCATAATCAGATTATAAAACGGTAAATCTTTACCGGACATATAAACGAAACAGCCTGAACTCGTATGAGTTCAGGCTGTTTCGTTTTTGTCAGCTATTTAAGAATAGCGGAACTCTGGTCTGAATGGTTTGAAGGCGTTGTAAAATAGTTATCTTTGTTCCACATAATAATTTGCACTATGAATTTCCGTCGATTATTTCTTCCGCTTTTGCTTGGATATTTTTTCGTGGTATCGGCTACTGCCGGTTCTTTCAATTATACCAATTGTTGGCAACGCATCACAAATTTTGAGTCGAAAGACCTTCCCCAATCTGCGTTGCAGGCTGTCGATAGCCTGATGAAGGTTGCCCGCGCAGAAAAAGAGAGTCCACAACTGCTCAAAGGATGGCTCTATCGTATCCATTTTTTGATAGAAAAAGATCAGGATGCTTTTTTTGCTGAGATAGATGCCATGGA
>CAZFTY010000162.1:0-5912 GCA_964521835.1 uncultured Microbacter sp. | reverse complement strand
ACAGTCCGAAAGAAGCTGTGGAGGCTCTCAATGCACATGGCATTAAGGTGGTTTTCCACGAATCGCAGGGAACTGCCCACGAATGGCTGACCTGGAGACGTGCTCTCAACGAATTTGCTCCACGGTTGTTTAAATAGGCAATATCGCAAAACCTATCTTTAGGTAAGGAATAAGTTGATTGAACCAGGAGTTGATCTCAATCAGCTTATTCCTTTTGTAACAATTGATTATAAACTTCACACGACTATCATAAACATTTTCAATACAGACACAATGACAAAGCATTACTCCTCCCTTTTTTTTATAGCTTTTCTAAGCATATTCTTTTCATTTTCCGGTTTTGCACAAGAAAAGAGTTCCGTTCCACAAACCGGAATCGTTATTGTTCCTAAGGCTCAAAAGCCATTGAAACAGAAAAAATTCAACGAGAAAGATCTGGCAGGCTACCTGTTGGTCTATTTCAAAGATCAGGATCAGTCGGCCTACATGGCCATTAGCGCCGACGGATACACCTTTACGGATGTGAACGGAGGTAAACCTGTGTTTGTCGGCTCTCAACTGGCTGAACAAAAGGGCGTTCGCGATCCACACATCACCCGTGGCCCCTACGGAGCTTTTTATCTGGCCATGACCGATTTGCACATCTTCGGCAAGCGGGCCGGTTTTCGCGATACCGAATTTGAACGCCCTGCCGAAAAATACGGATGGGGAAATAACCGGGCGTTGGTACTCATGAAATCGTACGATCTGATCCATTGGTCACATGCCGATTTTCGTGTCGACAAAGCGTTTCCCGAACTGGGAGACATCGACTGCTCATGGGCTCCTGAAACCGTTTACGATCCGGTAGCCAGGAAAATGATGGTCTATTTTACGATTCGTTATAACAACAAATCCTGCCATCTCTACTACTCCTATGCCAATTCCGATTTTACCAAACTCGAAACCACGCCCAAACAAATTACCGGAATCGATGGGTTGGATGGCGATATCACCAAGGTGGGCAACAACTACCAGCTCTTTTACGTAAACGATGCCAAAGTGCTACATGCCGTTTCCAACAAAATCAATGGCGATTATAAAGTCGAAGGTGGCCGTATCGATCCTGAAAAGGTATCGACCGAAGCGCCTAACCTTTTCCGCCGTCTTGGAACCGATGCCTACGTGTTGATGTACGATGTGTATGGCGCCCGGCCAAGCAACATGGGTTTCAGCGAAACCACCGATTTTGTTCATTTCAAAAATATCGGACATTTCAATGAGGGAGAAATGAAAACGACCAACTTCAAGAGCCCCAAACATGGAGCCGTCACCTACCTCACAAAAGCAGAACTGAAAGCCGTGGCCGACCATTGGAAAATAGCTATTGATCTGAAATAAATAGGGTAGAATAGATCATATGTCGAATTGATTAATACTGTTATATTCCGACCTCTCCCCAACCCCTCTCCCAAGGAGAGGAGGAATACGACAGTAAAGATGTGGGATAAAACTCATTAATAAAGATGTAAAGCCCCTCTCTCTTTGGGAGAGGGGTTGGGGAGAGGTCGAAGACTAAAATGAAACAGCATAATACTTAAGGTGTTATTCACAACCAATCTAATACCATGATCTCATGTATAACACAAGCCATAAACTGAAGAAAGGTCTACATGTTGTGGTTGCTCTGGCACTGTTAACAGCTTTTGGTTATAGCCAGCAGAGTGCCTTTCAACTGAACGATTTGGGCGTATTCAAAAAACGGGGTGTCGACCTGATGATTTATAACGACTCGTACAACGCGGGTGGGTTCTTTGATGAAAAGGTCAACGGAATAGAGATGATACAACACGGCGTACGTACCGTAACCGGTGGTGCCGTTCGTCTCAGTCCTACACCCGAACAGTGGGATCTGGTTCCAACGGCATCCGACCGCACTATCGATGTCAAAGGCAATTCCGTTTCGGTCTCTCTCTATTACAAAGAGTATGATTTTACCAGCAAAATTAAGGTCGAAGGCAAAGGAAACAGCTGTCTGATAACCGTTACGCTCGATAAACCCCTGCCCGCGAAATTAGCAGGGAAAGCCGGGATGAACATCGAATTTTTGCCGGCCACCTATTTCAAGAAGACTTACCTGATGGATCAGAAAACCGGCATTTGTCCCGTTGTGGCAGCCGGTCCGACTGTAGCCGATGCCTTCTCCGAAAAGATTCCGCAATTCAACAACCTGTTGACCAACGAACGGTTCGGAGATACCTACGCGAAGGTCGCTCCGCTTGCATCGGGTAAGAAACTGACATTGTCACCCGACGATCCCAAGTCGCTGGTTTCGATCGAATCGCTCACAGGGCAGATCAGTCTGCTGGATGGGCGCAACCTTGCACCCAATGGATGGTATCTGGTTCGTGAATTGATTCCTGCAGGCAAAACAGGAACCGTTATTCAGTGGATGTTTACGCCCAACAGCATTGCCAACTGGGTGAAAGAACCGGTAATATCGCATTCGCAGGTAGGCTATTATCCCGATCAGCAGAAAGTTGCCGTGATTGAAATCGATCCCAACGACAAAGCGCTTGCTACGGCCTCGTTGTACCGCATGAACGAAAACGGCACGCAGGTGAAAGTGCTGGATGGAAAACTGGCCAACTGGGGTAAATTTATGCGTTACAACTACCTTCGTTTCGATTTCACTTCCGTCAAGGAGACGGGCATTTATCAAATCAAATACGGAAACTATAGTTCCGATCCCTTCCCTATCGGCAAAGATGTGTATGCCAATATCTGGCACCCTACGCTCGACACCTGGTTGCCGGTGCAAATGGATCACATGTTTGTGAAAGAGGCCTACCGTGTATGGCATGGCAATCCGCATCAGGACGATGCGCTGCAGGCGCCTACCGACACGCTCATTCACGACGGTTACCGGATGGGACATACTACCGAAACCAAATACAAACCCTACGAACATATTCCCGGTTTGAATATCGGAGGATGGTTCGATGCCGGAGATTTCGATATTCAGACAGGATCGCACAACACGGTGATCGGCTATCTGGTTAGCGCCTGGGAAGATTTGAAACTGAACCACGACGAAACCATGGTGGACAAAGAGCGCAAATATGTGGCTATTCACCATCCTGATGGAGTTCCCGATTTGTTGCAACAGATCGAACACGGAACGTTGGCCTTGATGGCTCAGTTCCGTGCATTCGGCCACTCAATTCGTGGTCTCGTGCAACCTCACCTGTGGCAATACGACATGATTGGCGATGCCGGAAACCTTACGGATGGTTTGGTCTACAACCCGAACCTGAAACCTTTCCAGAAAGATGGATTCACCTCCGGAACGATGGACGACAGGTGGGCATTTACCAGCCACAGTCCGATGGGTGATGTCGGTTCGGCTACAGCATTAGCAGCTGCCAGTCGTGCCCTGAAATCGTACAATGATAGCCTCTCTGCCGAATGTTTGGCTACCGCTCAGAAGGTGTGGAATGACGATATACTCAACAAACCGGAAGAGACACCCAATGACGATATGCCGGGTATGCCGGCCAATTTCAGAAGAACCATGTCGGCAGGTCAGGGAGCGCCACTGACTATTGAATTGTTGCTGGCTACCAAAGACAAAAAATATTCCGATTACCTTGCCAAAATATGGCCGGAGGTAAAAAAGAGTCTCGGTGGTGGCCATCAGCGGATGTCGTTCGGAGCAAGCTCTCTGCGAACGTTATTGAAAGCCATTCCTTTTATGGACGAGGCGTATAAAAACGATTTGAAGGCTATTGCTCAAAATACAAAGAAAGAGGTGGATGCTCTGATCGATAAAAATCCCTACGGTGTGCCTCTGGGACAGGGTGGCTTCTACTCCCCCGGCAGTAATTTCTCCATCGTAGACTGGTCGCTGACCAACGCGAAACTTTATCAATATTTCCCCGATATTATCAGCAGGGAGTATGCCATTCGCGGATTGAACTACGTGCTCGGCTGTCATCCGGCATCCAGCATTTCGTTCGTTTCCGGTGTGGGAGTCAATTCCAAACGGGTAACTTACGGCAACAACCGTGCCGATTTCACATCTATTCCCGGAGGAATGGTTCCGGGTAACTACCTTATCAAGCCCGATTTCTACGAAAACAAAGAGGATTGGCCCTTTATCTGGTACGAAAATGAAGTGGTTGTCGATGGGTGTGCCGGTTACATATACCTTGCAGCCTTAGTCGATCATCTGCTGCAAAAATAAATCCGTTTTTTAGAGAGGACAATGGAATCAGTGCGATTCCATTGTCCTCTCTAAATTCATTAATCAACTGTAAAAATGAGCATAAAAGTATCTTATTTGAAGTTATTATTTATTTCGCTGTTCGGAATCGGTACGATTTGTTCCGCGCAAGATTTGTCATCTCCATCCGTTTACAACGATGGTTTGCAACGGACCACTCCCGAAGAGCAGGGCGTTCCGTCGGCAACTATCGCCCGTTTTTTTCAGCAGGTGCAGGAAAAAGGGTATGATGTGCATAGTCTGATGATGATTCGCCACGGCAAGGTGATTGCCGAACACTGGTGGACTCCCTATGCGCCACAATATCAACATGCCATGTATTCGGCAACCAAGACCTTTACCGGCATCGCTGTTGGTTTTGCCGTGCAGGAGGGTCTGCTGCATATCGACGACAAGGTAACTTCGTTCTTTCCCGATCTGTTGCCCGAAAAAATATCGCCCGAATTGGCAAAACTAACGGTGAAGCATCTGCTCACGATGTCGGTAGGTCATGGCACCACCTTCTATCCGGGTTCCGGCGATAGTCAGGTGCGTTCGTTTTTAGCGGCCTCTTTTGCTCACGAACCTGGAACTGCTTTTGCCTACGACATTACGGCCTCACACATGCTTTC
Source organism: uncultured Microbacter sp. (assembly GCA_964521835.1). Taxonomy (GTDB): domain Bacteria; phylum Bacteroidota; class Bacteroidia; order Bacteroidales; family Paludibacteraceae; genus Microbacter. The sequence continues at coordinate 1,037 of CAZFTY010000162.1, read as the reverse complement.
CCACATTCTGACGCGGGTTACTCATCTCTCGCTGTACGAATACCTCAAAGCGCGCCTGTTCGATCCTCTGGGTATTCACGACGTGATTTGGGAGATGGATAACGACGGGTACAACATGGGCAATGTAGGTTCTCACATGAACACATCCGATATGGCCAAGATGGGGCTCTTTCTGCCCTCAATAGGAAAGTGGAACGGGAAACAACTGCTTGACCCGCAATGGATCGTCTCTGCAACCACACCGCACATTTTTCAGCACCCGGAACGTACGGCCGAAGAGAATGAAAAAGCAACTGACGACGGCTCGCAGGGCTACGGATACCAGATATGGATGGGACGTCATCACTCGTACCGGGCTATCGGAGGGCAAAATCAATTGATTATGGTTATTCCCGATTATGATTTTATTGTGGTATGTCATAGTCAGATCGGAGATGAGGCCGGGTTTAACAAGCTGATTTACGACATGCTGCCCGCTATGAGCAACAAAAAACTGAAACGGGATCGAACGCTCGATTTGAATGCCGAACTGGCAAAATATGAGATCAAACGTCCGTTCAGCGGCAACTCCGGCTCCAAAGTCACGATGACCACCCGCCGGTACCGGATGCACCAAAATAGTCTGGGTATCAATAGTGTGCAGTTTCGATTCGATGCCGCCGGCAACTGTCACCTCACGATTATTACTGCCAGCGCCATTCACAACATCCCCTTCGGACTGGATAGCTGGTTGATGGGAATGACCGATCGAACGCTCACAGTTGCCCGCACCGTTTATCCCAATGTAATGGATGTGACGCCGGTACGCACTGCAGGAACATGTTCGTGGACATCGGCCGGTCTGCTTTCTGCCCACTATTTTTCGATGTTCAACGCCGGTTCGTCCGAAACCTTCCGCTTCGCCTTCGATGGTGATAAGTTGCGGATGGAGATCGTTGCGCCGACTCAAAACCGGCCAAAAGGGATGCAGGCAGCTCCTCCGGCAGCTGCACAAACCGAATCGCCCAGTTTGATCTTTACCGGAACGCGAATGACGG
>CAZFTY010000161.1:4516-5923 GCA_964521835.1 uncultured Microbacter sp. | reverse complement strand
GACACCGATTTCTGGCTGCAAAAAATTCAAAATGCCTACAATCTCAGGGTAACACTAGGGTTGGCCGAAAACAGCCAAAATACCACATACCGTCTGGTTCACGGCGAAGGAGATAATCTTCCGGGATTGGTTATTGATATTTACGATACGACTGCGGTTGTTCAGGCTCACACGGTGGCAATCCACAAAGTCCGGCACACCATCGCCTCTATACTGATGCAAACAGTCAAAGGGCTCGAAAATGTGTACTACAAATCGGAAGGAACCTTGCCTTTCAAGGCCGATGTCACCCCCGAAAACAGCTATTTGATAGGGCATGAGACCGATTGCATAGCCATGGAGCACGGCCTCCGATTTCATGCCGATTGGTTACGCGGGCAAAAAACAGGTTTTTTTGTAGACCAACGCGAAAACCGCTTACTACTCGAAAAATACGCCAAAAACCGTTCTGTACTCAACATGTTTTGCTACACCGGAGGCTTCTCATTTTATGCGCTCCGCGGGGGAGCTAAGCTGGTGCATTCGGTCGATAGTTCGGCCAAAGCCATTGAATTGACCAATAAAAATATAGAGCTGAATTTTCCGGATGAAACGCGTCACGAGGCATTTGCGGAAGATGCATTCAAATTTCTGGAACAAGCAAAAAACAAGTACGATCTGATTATTTTAGATCCTCCTGCCTTTGCAAAGCACAAAAATGTGGTCAGCAACGCGCTGCAGGGCTACCGCAAACTGAATGCAAAAGCCTTTGAGCAGATTCAGCCCAATGGAATTTTATTTACCTTCTCCTGCTCTCAGGTTGTTACAAAAGAGCAATTTCGTTTGGCCGTTTTCTCCGCTGCGGCTCAATCAGGAAGAAAAGTTCGTATACTACACCAATTAACACAACCGGCAGATCATCCTATCAATATATACCACGCTGAAGGAGAATACCTCAAAGGGCTTGTTTTGTATGTTGAATAAAAAATATATCTATCTAATTATCAGACGCTTTTATTTGTTAATAAAATACACAAGTTACAAATTACGTTAATATAGAATAGTTTTCTATTCCTTTATTTGGAAAACGTAAAAAGACATTGTACCTTTGTGTTGTGTTTTTCATGGTATTAGATTTAAGGTTAACAGGGATTGTGGTTGTCGCGACGACAACCCTTTTCTTTTTTAAAGAAGACCCTAAATCAGCACTCCACTTCACTACAAGTCAGCATCTTCAATGACCTTTCAGTAAATTTTCCTCTACCATTGCCGTTTTCAATAAAGAAGCACTACAAATAGCAATATATCATTGCAAATCAACAAATTAAATCCCCTCTCCAAAACTCAAAAAGAGTAAATATATCATAATATACAGAAATGTATGCAAAAATATTTGGTTAACCAGTTCCAAATATCGTATCTTTGCAC
>CAZFTY010000161.1:0-4416 GCA_964521835.1 uncultured Microbacter sp. | reverse complement strand
TGTGTTTTTCATGGTATTAGATTTTAAGGTTAATAATTGATTGTGGTTGTCGCGATGACAACCCTTTCTTTTTTAAAGAAGTTACAAATACTATAAAGCAAACACGCCACCCCTCAAAACCCCACAACAGGTCACTTTGCCACCATTCGGTTAAAGATACACTAAACACGATTACCGAACCGCAGACAGACAAGAGAATGCCACCTAACACGTCGCAAATAAAAGTAGTCACAATCAGCAGAACGCTAAGAGATCATCGCCAACACAAATTGGGTTACCAATACGAATAGATCAATCAAAAGACAAATAACTACATATAAATTAGTTACAAAAACACCATCCCATTTTGCTTGCAAACAAATTCTTATATATCGAAATATATGCAAAAATATTTGGTTAACCAGTTCCAAATATCGTATCTTTGCACTGTGTTTTTCATGGTATTAGATTTTAAGGTTAATAATTGATTGTGGTTGTCGCGAGACAACCCTTTCTTTTTTAAATCATTGAAAACAAAAAGGGCAGAGACGAAAATCGTCATTCAGTAAAAAGCTTAAAAAAGACACACCCCTCACACAGTTTCCCTTCCGAGCTTCAAACATCCATTAATCAACATAAAAAAAACGCAAAAAATTTGGTCTACCAGCCAATTTACACTTACCTTTGCACCGTGTTTTTCATGGTATTAGATTTAAGGTTAATAACTGATTGTGGTTGTCGTGATGACAACCCTTTCTTTTTTTAAATCAAATGTTTCAACCCGCTCCACATTGAACATTTATTCTACTATCTTTGCACCAACTATTTGTTCTCATGCCATATTCTATGATTTGCTTATTCTCCCACCGAAAGTATATTCTAACACTATTAATAGCAGCCTGTTCTGTATTAACCTCTTTTGGACAAAAATCTTTTGCGCCGGGAGAAGTACTTACCTACAAAGCCTATTATCATTGGGGTGTTTTATGGTTGCCTGCAGCAAACATCACCCTGAGAGTACTTGCAAATGAAAATCCGAAATTTCTGACTATCAGAGCAAATGGAGTCAGCTTCAAACGGTACGACCTCTTCTTCAAGGTTCGTGAAAGCTTTGAATCCACGGTATTCAGAAACACTATCTTGCCCATAGAAGCAAGTCGAAACGCGATTGAAGGATCTTATACCGCCAAAGAACATTACCGGTTCAACGACTCGGCCAATACGATCGATTATAATATTTCGGTGAATGAAGGCAAGACCAAAGATGCTGGCCGGATAGAAAAGGCCGACGGATATTTCGATATGTTATCGGCGGCTTATTACATGCGCGAATACGACTATTCCAGACTGAAGCTCAATGAAAAAGTCCGCGTACATACTGTTATTAACGGGAAAGTATATCCGATTGAGATACAATATGTTGGTAATGAATCTTGCAAAGATGGGAATAACAAGGCACGCATGTGTGCCAAATTTTCTGCCAGCACGGTTCCCGGAACGGTATTCAAAGGAAACGAACGCATTGCGATCTGGATGTCTCTCGATTCGGCCAAAATACCGGTAAAAGTAACTTCAAAATTAAAAATCGGAGAGGTGAATGTCGAACTCATGAGTGCCCAGGGAACAAAATAGCACCCGCGCATTTGACACATAGTTGAAAAATATGTAACTTGCAGTGTTATTCATCTGACACATAACTGCATCACCTATTTTTCACATTATGAGAGTTATCGACCTGATAAACAACAGTAAAACGACTGCTTTTTCGTTTGAAATTCTGCCTCCGCTCAAAGGCAACAGCATCGATCTGGTTTACAAAACCATCGATTTACTACGTCCCTTCGATCCGAAATATATCAACATCACCACACACCGGAGTGAAATCGTATACAAAGAAACCGGGCCCAACCTGTTTCAACGGGTTGCCGAACGGCATCGCCCCGGTACGGTGGCCATAGCTGCGGCCATTCAAAACAAATACAAAGTCAATGTTGTTCCGCATATCATTTGCAGCGGTTTTTCAAAAAGCGAAACCGAATACGCCCTGATCGATCTCCAGTTTCTGGGTATCACCGACCTGCTGGTGCTGCGCGGAGACAAGGCAAAACACGACAAAGCATTTATTCCCGGCGAGGAGGGACATGCCCACGCAATCGATCTGCAACAGCAAATCAACGATTTCAACAGCGGGAAATTCATCGATGGATCCACTATCAAGCAGCCGGTTTCGACCTTCTCGTACGGCGTTGCCGGATATCCCGAAAAACACGATGAAGCCCCCAATCTCGATTCCGACATCCATTGGGTGAAGGAGAAGGTACGTTTGGGTGCCGACTATGTGGTAACCCAGATGTTTTTCGACAATGAGAAGTACTATGCTTTCGTGGAACGTTGCCGCAAAGAGGGGATCACAGTGCCGATTATTCCGGGTCTGAAGCCGATCACACTGATGAATCAATTGACTGTTTTGCCCAAAATTTTCCATGTAGATATGCCTGAACCATTGGCTACCGAACTTGCCAAGTGTAAAACCGATGCCGAAGCGCTCGAAGTCGGAGTAGAATGGTGTACGATGCAGGCGCTGGATCTGAAACAACACGGAGTACCCAGTATCCACTTCTACACAATGATGGCCACACAGAGCGTAAAACGGGTGGCTGAGAAAGTATATTAAATACAGATAATAGAGCAAAGAACAAAGATTAAAGACAACCAGATCCTCTGTCTTTGTTCTTTGTTCTTTGTTCTTTGTTCTTTGCTCTTTGCTCTTTATTCTTTTATCTTTGTCCTAAAACATGCCCGAAGCCTATTCGCTATATGAACTGAACGAACGGATCAAAGAGGCGGTTTCCGTTTCATTCTCTCAGCCTTTATGGGTAAAAGCTGAGATCAGTGAGATACGCGAAAATGCGAACGGACACTGCTACCTCGAACTGATCGAAAAAGACGCGAAAAGCGACCGCATTACGGTACGAAACAAAGCCACCATCTGGTCGTTTACCTACCGGATGCTGAAACCTTACTTTGAAACTACCACCGGAGAAGAGCTACATGCCGGCATGAAAATTCTGATCGCATGTACCGTCGAATACCACGAGCTCTACGGATTGAGCCTCAACATCTCCGATATTGACCCGACTTATACCCTCGGTGAGGTTGCCCTCCGGCGCCAGCAAATTATCAATCAGTTGCAGGAAGAGGGCATTGCCGATATGAATAAAGAGCTGGAAATGAACATCATTCCTCAGCGCATTGCCATTATCTCTTCTGCAACAGCCGCCGGATATGGAGACTTTCTGGATCAGCTGCAAGGCAACAGCTTCGGATATACGTTTTACCACCACCTTTTCTCGGCCATTATGCAGGGCGACCGATCAGAACAATCGCTTATCGAAGCACTCGACGGAGTCTACCGACACATCGACCAATTTGACGCTGTAGTGATTATTCGGGGCGGTGGCGCCACGGCCGACCTGAGCTGCTTCGACCGCTATTCGCTGGCTGCGCACTGCGCCCAGTTTCCCCTGCCGGTGCTGACCGGCATCGGGCATCAACGCGACAATACGATTCTCGATATGGTAGCATACGCTTGTCTGAAAACACCTACCGCTGTCGCCGAATTTCTGATTAACAGAATGCAGGAAGCGCAGGGTTTACTGGAAGAACAAAAAGAGAATCTGGTTCGGCTCATTGACGAGATTAGCGAAAAACATGCCGATCGGTTGAAAGAACGTACACGTAAATTACCACAGCTTTTGCTGGGAAAGACTACGGAACGTAAGATGCAATTGGAACGTTACAAACTTCAACTCAAGCAGGCATCCAATGCAATGCTCACCAGCAAGACCCGGAAGCTATCCGGATATTGCCAACCGCTATCCGGCTTTGCCTCCCGAATAATTCGGGAACAACACCACCTGCTGGAGCAAAAAGAGCTGCAACTGAAATATATCAACCCGCTCACCATCCTCGAGAAAGGGTATACCATGACATATGCCAACGGGAAACGGGTAACCAGTGCTACCGAAGTGAAATCCGGAGACCACATCACAACGGCATTTAAGGATGGCAGTATAGATAGCATCACCGAATAAAAAAGAGAGCCGGCTGAATTCAATCTTCAGCCGGCTCTCTTTTGAAATTTTGGAATCCTAAATCTTGAAATTTAGTCTATTCTCCTACATAAACCGGTTCGGAAGGAACGCTCTCCTGATGCAGTCGGTTGAGAGAGGTAATGACATATTTCGCCTTTTCTTTCGGATCGGGAACAATGTAGTACGGATCACGCACAATCTTCACAATCTTTGCTCCGTTGTTCAAATCGATATTTTCGTTCAAACCGAAACGATAGATGCAGTAGTAAGCCGATTGCTCCAATTCCTTTTTAGCCGGAGCACTTTGCCAGATTACCTTCAGTTTACAATTATCGATTGTAAA
>CAZFTY010000160.1:0-5934 GCA_964521835.1 uncultured Microbacter sp. | reverse complement strand
AAAATAAAAATAATAGAATATAAAAAAAGTGAAAAATTAAAAAAAGTTTTAAAAAAATAAAAGAAAAATCAAAAAATTAAAAAAAATGAAAAAATTTTTATTTGCAAAAATGGTAAAATTAAAATTAAAAAAATAAACTTCTTAATTTAAAAAAAATACAAAAAAAAATAAATAGAAAATAAAAATCAAAAATTAAATACTTTTAATACAAAAAAACCGATTTTAAAATGAAAACAATAGAAGATATCTTTCTCAATAGAACTTCGGTGCGCCGTTACGAACGCAAACCGATTGAAGCCGAAAAATTAGAATTTATCTACAAGGCGATTCAAAATACGCCGACAAGTTACAACGGGCAACAATTTTCGGTAATTTCCATTACCGATCAGGATCTGAAGCTGCAACTCTACGAACTGATCGGGCAGAAACAGATAAAGACGTCCGCCGTCTTTATGGTTTTCTGCGTCGATTTTTACAAACTACAACAGATTGCACAGGCTACCGGCACCGACTTCCCCCGCTTTCAGGACACCATGGATGGGTTTATGGTGGGAGTAATTGACGCCGCGCTTGCCATGCAGAACGCGGTAGTCGCAGCCGAAGCGTTAGGTTTGGGATCGTGCTGCATCGGCTACACCCGCACCGCGGCTCCTGCCGAATTGGCTAAGATACTCCGGTTACCGGAAGGGGTATGCGTAATTTGCGGCCTGTCGCTCGGTTATCCGTCGGAGCAACCCGACCTGAAACCGAAACTTCCATTACCGCTGGTTATTCACGAAAACCGCTACCGCACCGACGACATAAAACCAGAACTGTTAGCTTACAACGAAGAGGTAACAGCGTATAATGCCGTACGTGCCGGTGACAAAACCACCAACGACTGGGGCAGGCATATTGTGGACTATTATCAGACTGCTATGAAATACGACATGGAGCAATATACCTGGAATCAGGGATTTCGTATAAAAAAAGAGAAAGCGTAAATGACTTTCGGAAATGCGATTTTGCTTCTGAGATTGCTTTTTTCAGGAGCAAAATTGTATATTTGCATCGCGTTAAGTGCATTTGCAGATAGCAGATAGTGGCTATATTGTCAGCATATTATGGCAATAGGCCCAAAAGAAAAAACCGTTTAAACTTTCAAAACCCGTGAATACCATCCTCTCTCCATCCATTCTGTCAGTCGATTTTACCAATCTGCAACAGTCAATCGATATTATAAACCGCAGTGAGGCCGACTGGCTCCACCTCGACGTGATGGATGGTGTTTTTGTGCCCAACCTTTCGTTCGGATTTCCCATTATCGAATCGGTTGCCAAAACCGCCCAAAAACCGATGGATGCCCACCTGATGGTGATCGAGCCGGACAAATACATCAACCGGCTCCGTGATCTTGGTGTAAGCCGCGTAACCGTGCATTACGAAGCCTGTCCGCATCTGCACCGAACCATTCAGGCAATACAAAAAGCAGGAATGAAAGCAGGGGTAGCGCTCAATCCGCACACTTCGGTTTCGTTACTGACCGATGTTATCACCGATCTGGATCTGGTACTGATTATGAGTGTAAATCCCGGATACGGCGGACAAACATTCATCGAAAACAGCTGCCCAAAAATAGCAAGACTGAAAGCGCTGATTGAAGCACGACATGCATCCGCGCTAATTCAGGTAGACGGAGGGGTAAATTTTGAAACGGGAAGAAGATTGGTCTATAGCGGAGCTAACGTTCTGGTTGCCGGAAGTTTCGTATTTTCATCAACCGATCCGGTGGATACCATCAACAAGCTCAAACAACTCTGACAACCGACTTTGAAGCGATAAAAGAGCCACGTAAATGTAACTAATTACAATACGTGGCTTTTTATTTGTCATCATAATGTCCCAATGCGGATAAAACAAGTACAATCACGGTAGTGTCGTTTACAGAATAGACCAAACGGTGTTTGTCTGTAATCCGGCGCGACCATTGCCCGGCTCGATCGCCACTCAGAGGCTTGGGCTTTCCGGTACCCTCGTAAGGATGATCCAATAATTCAAAAAGCAATTTTTCAAGCTTTTTAAACGCAAAAGAGTCATTCTTTTTCAACTTAGCGATATCATCACTTGCCTGATTAGAGAAATCGACTTGATACATATCAGAGTGAATCTAATAATTTTTTCAATTCTTCTTTCGAATTCACAGACGCGTATTCTCCATTTTTATACTGCTCCAACGAACGATCTAATTTTGCAAAGAACGCCTCTTTACTCATTAAAGTATCATCCTCCTCTACAGGAACAATTTTATACGATTTGTTTTTCCCCCTTCGTATAAGCAATTCCAACCCTTTATCCACCTTTTCGAGATAGCTCTTCTGATTTGCTCTGAATTCTCGCGTACTAATGACTAACATAACTATAATAATTTGGTACCATTTTGGTACAAATATACAACAAAAAAAGACACAATAACGCACCAACCACTTTATTGTGTTCTTTTAACCTGACGGATACAGTTATACCTTGTGCTCCGGTTGCTGCTCGCGGGGCTTCCGGTCGAAGAAAGGATTCTTTGACGACGCGCTGACAGGGATAGCATAAATAGAGTGACAATCGGACAAATAACCCATCTCCCTGATGGCAAAGCCAACGGAAAACATGACACGGGTATCCACCCTCAAATCGGCAGCTGTTGCCACCGCAGAACCGACCGCAATTCCCAAATCGACCATATTGATAGCGCAGGGCATCGCGTCATTCTGCAACTTTTCGGCACAGGTAGCCACGCCACAATAACCGCAATTGAGCCCCTGAACTTGAGTACGGGTACCGATCAACACGATGACCGCTGCCTGCAAAATATTTTCCGCGTCGCGCAGCATAAATTTCAACCCGGTCTCTTCCCCTTTCCGGCGGGTCAAATCCGAAAGACGTTGAATCTCTTCATCACCCGACACCAGCGCAATTTCAATAATATCGAACCCTTTGCCCTTGGGCGCGGTGCGCGCGGCCGTCATCATCTGCCGGGCGACAGACAACAACTGCTCCTTACGGATATCACGTTCATTCAGCATCATACATTTGGTAATCAATCGAGCGGAAACACAGGTTCTTCATTGTTTTTTTTCAATACCAAAGCCGAACGGGCAGGAAGATACAATTTCAACCACTCTTTGTTGTGAGAAGCCTGCTGCTGATCGTACAACGAAAAATGCTCTACCGCGTCATCCGACAGGCCGAATCCGCCAAACACCTTTGCATCGGTATCGAGAACAACTTTATATTTTCCCGGCTGCACAAGAATTCCGTAATCGGTATAGGAATGAGTAGGATGAAAATTATAGACGAACAACAAATCGCCGCGCTGGTAGGCCAGCACCTGATCATTGCTCTTATCCCAAAGCTGGAAGATAGGCAACGTATTGAATCCCGGGATACTCTTCAGTAGTTTTATCATAGCTGTATCGAAGAGTCCGAGACTATGATAAAGCAACTTCGGATTATCGACCAGACTCCATTGCCGACGGGCATATTTATGCGACCAACCGTTACCGGAACGCGGAAAATCAATCCACTCCGGATGTCCGAATTCGTTGCCCATAAAATTGAGATAGGCTCCGTTAATCGTTGTTGACGTAATCAGACGGATCATTTTGTGTAAGGCGACTCCCCTGTCTACCTTCATGGTAGTATCCCCTTGCTGCATATGCCAGTACATATCCGAATCGATCAAACGAAAAATAATGGTTTTATCTCCCACCAGCGCCTGATCGTGACTTTCGGCATAACTGACCGTCTTTTCTCCCAGACGGCGATTGGTAAGCTCCCAAAAGATATGGCCGGGTTTCCACTCCTCATCCTTCTTTTCCTTGATGGTCTTGATCCAGAAATCGGGAATACCCATTGCCATACGGTAATCAAAGCCCATCCCACCATCTTCGAACGATGCTGCCAACTCCGGCATTCCGCTAACCTCTTCGGCAATAGAAATTGCGTTGGACTTAACCTGATGAATCAGCCGGTTGGCCAGTGTCAGATAGCAAATGGCATTCTCATCCTGATGTCCGTTATAATAATCGGCATAATTGGAAAAAGACTCGCCCAATCCGTGACTATAATACAACATAGAGGTTACGCCATCGAAACGGAACCCATCGAAACGATACTCATCCAGCCAATATTTGCAATTGGACAACAGAAAATGGAGCACCTCATTTTTGCCATAATCGAAGCAAAGCGAATCCCAGGCCGGATGCTCACGTTTGGCATCGGCATAGAAATATTGATCGGGAGTACCATCGAAACGACCCAGCCCTTCCGCCTCATTTTTTACGGCATGAGAATGAACAATGTCCATAATAACAGCGATACCCAGAGCGTGTGCCTCATCGATAAGGGCCTTCAGCTCCTCTGGGGTGCCAAAACGTGACGATGCTGCAAAGAAACTGGATACGTGATACCCAAATGAACCATAATAGGGATGTTCCTGAACAGCCATTATCTGAATGCAGTTATACCCCATTTTTGCAATACGGGGCAATACGCTTTCGCGAAACGAGTTGTATGTCGATACCTTTTCAGCTTCGCCCGACATACCGATATGACATTCGTAGATCAGAAGCGGATCGGTTTGCGGCCTGAAATCGGTAACTTTAAATTGATAACGTACCTCCGGGTTCCATACCTGTGCACTGAATATTTTGGTCTCTTCGTCCTGAACCACACGCTGAGTCCAGGCAGGGATACGTTCGCCACAGCCTCCGGGCCAATGAATCATCAATTTGTACAGGTCACCATGTTTCATGGCTCCGGCAGGCAATTCGAGCTTCCAAATGCCATTCTCACCGCGCTGCAGCTGATATTCAGGCACCTGTTTCCATCCGTTGAAATCGCCAACCAAAAAGATTGCCGTAGCATTGGGTGCCCACTCACGAAAAACCCATCCCCGGTCAGTACAATGAAGCCCGAAGAAAAGATAGCCGGTTGAAAAATCGGATAATGTTTGCTTTCCTCCGGTCAGTTCGGCCTCTTTACCTACCGCGTACTCATGTCGGCCTTCCAAAGCCGAGGAGTATGGTTCGAGCCATGGATCGTTTTCTATGATTTTCAGTTTTTGCATGGATTCCGTATTTGCTCTCAATATTAAAATTGTTCACCAATCAAACAGATTGCTTTTATACCAACACTTTTATCACCAATTTACGCATGGCACCCTCACCAATACAGGGAGCATGACCATCGTGCGGAAAGAGTATTACAAACTGACCGGGTTCCACCCGCACATATGCAGAGGGCTTGTCGGTGAAAAATGTAATATCTTTGGATGTATTGTAACCATCAATAGAATTCCTGCATTCGCCGGCAGGAAGAAATCCAATAATTTCGGCTGCGGTAAGCGGAATCTGAATGTCGATATATTTTACGTGCGATTCGATTTTTGCCTCTTCGGCTATTTTACCGGTGACATCTGAAACGGAAATAAACAGTTTATCGTCATCGAGCACTATTTTACCGGCAGGAGCCTGCGCCAGATCATTTTGTTTTACATACTCAAACGCCTGATGAAAAAGAGGGTTCAGGGCTTCATACTGAGCACTATCTGCTAAAGAGGCTAATATCATATTCGGATCTAAAATTTGAATTCATTGCGTCTTGCACAACGAGCAAGATTTAATCCTAACTTTTTTCAATTATCTATGTTACAAAAATAACATCTTTACGTTACAACTGCAAGCCTTTACCTCCCCAATAATATCAAATTTTCAGTCAGATGACGTTTTACATTTCAATTTGTATTTTAAACACCCCCTAAAAAATTGACCCGTCACTAATAAAACAACCCCATATTTCCGAATGCTACATCCAAAAACAGGGGGTTGCTCTATAAAATAACAGTTAATTGGCGGCTTCTACCCCAAATTCAGTGCTTCATCCACAGTAAAGTTTAAAAAGCGG
>CAZFTY010000159.1:0-5941 GCA_964521835.1 uncultured Microbacter sp. | reverse complement strand
GGAGCCGCAAAGTCACAAAGAAAAACCGAAAGTTTTTCTTTGTAGCGTCTTAAGTTGTAATATATGTAATTCAATCATTTATGAGTGCTTTGCGCCTCTGCGCCTTTGCGTGTGAATATAAGTCGCAAAAAAAACATAAATCGTTTTTTTCTATCTATTAATTTGATTTATGACAACATAAGCACTTTGTAACGAAGTATTGTATCGGATGAATTAAAAGAAAAAGACACAGGCTGCTCCGCGATGGAACAGCCTGTCTGTCTTTTATTAATGCTCTTTCTCCGTAAAAAAGAGATGAAAAATTTTACTTAGTTTGCCGACTCGAATTGTCGCAGGAAGCGAACATCGTTTTCGGAGAACATCCGGAGATCTTTTACCTGATACTTCAGGTTGGTGATCCGCTCGATACCCATTCCGAAAGCGTAACCGGAGTAGACTTTGCTGTCGATACCGCAAGCTTCGAGCACATTCGGATCTACCATGCCGCAACCGAGAATTTCCACCCAACCGGTATATTTACAGAAAGGACACCCCTCTCCATGGCACAAATTACAGGAAATATCCATCTCTGCCGAAGGTTCGGTGAATGGGAAATAGGAGGGACGCAGGCGAATTTTGGTATGTTCGCCGAACATCTCCTTGGCAAAGTAGAGCAATGCCTGTTTGAGGTCGGCAAACGACACGTTTTTGTCGATATAAAGGCCTTCCACCTGATGAAAAAAACAGTGTGCACGATACGAAATGGCTTCGTTACGATACACGCGCCCCGGACAGATCACGCGGATCGGCGGCTGCTGGTTAAGCATTACACGCGACTGCACCGACGAAGTATGGGTACGGAGCAATACATCGGGGTCTTTTTCGATGAAGAACGTATCCTGCATATCGCGGGCCGGGTGTTCCGGAGGAAAGTTCAACGCACCGAAAACATGCCAGTCGTCCTCCACTTCGGGACCTTCGGCAATAGTGAAGCCGATGCGGGCAAAAATATCGACGATTTCGTTTTTAACGATAGAGAGCGGATGGCGCGTTCCCAGCAGAATCGGGTCGGCCGAACGGGTCAGATCGGTTTCGCTACCGGCAGAAGCGCTGTTTTCGAGCGACTCTTTCAACTCGTTGATCTTGACTGTGGCGGCCTCTTTCAACTCGTTAAGCAACTGGCCCACCTGACGTTTTTGGTCGTTGGGCACTTCACGAAATGCATTGAACAAAGAGGTGATTTCTCCCTTTTTGCTGAGGTATTTTATGCGTAATTCTTCCGCTTTTTCATGTGTGGCGGCTGTCAGGCTTTCCACTTCAGCCTTCAGCTGGTTTATCTTATCAATCATAACGATATGAATTTTTCAGAGTGCAAAGGTATTGATTTTTTACGAGAAAGTGATATTTAAATAGCCTCCGTTTCGGCTACTTTAGCAACTTATTGTCCGGTCAGTTCGGCCAGAAAAACCTCCTGTAAAATGGCCGGATTGTACGACAGTTTAGCCTGACGTAAACCCTCTACCCCACCATCCTCCGCGCGGTTCACATATTTGTATCCGATCGCATAATAACGTACCATTTCTCTGTTTATCAATGTATAAGCGCCTCGATGTATGTGCGATGCCTTTTCAAACAGGCAAAGGTAGACCTCATCGTTGAGCGGAGTGCCGACAGAAATACCGGCTACTTGGCCATCCAGACGGATGCAGCCACCATCCAACGGCATCTTGTCGTAGTAAAGAAAATAGTCATTGATGGCTTTGTTCTCGATAAACCGTTTCGACTCGGGATTGTCGTTGTAGTTGTAATCCCAGGCATCGTTAAATGCAATGCACTCGCCGATGTTCTCCGGAGTAATGGGTTCAAACTGCCACGCGTAGTTCTTGTCAACAAAGTTGATGTGATTTCGCTTGGGCTGTAAAGCTTTTCCGCTTAGCGATGCCAGCTTTTCCGACTCGTAGATGTATTCGTATTCGTTGCGCGAAGGGATGAATTTGAATTTCCCAGGCATCAGCCGCTCCATCAGCTCCTTGTTCTCAGGAGTAATTTGTCCGAGCACCGGAGCGCAATCGAGGCAAAAAGAGTGGTCGAGCATCGCTTCAAGAGTCGGAATCAAGTCGTCGTTGCCAACGGGAAACAGAAAATAGTGACATCCATCGACATATGTTTTGATTAACAGATGATTGTCAAATTCGGCTATCTCGAACTCGTAGACATTCCGCCACAGAAAAAGCACCTCGAACGAATAGGTAAAAAGTCGTGTATGTTGCTGATTTAAATAGCTGTTTATTAATGTTTTGTCCGATAACGTTATCGGTCTGAATGAAAGCATAAGTAGATTTACAATTTTTTCATGTACAATTTACGATTGGAATCTGTTTGGAAACCACAGAGAACGCTAAGATCAGCGCAAAGGACACAGAAAAATAAATAGTTGCTAATTGTCACATTTAGCAAGTTTTCGTCTTCACATCCTCAAATCCACAAATTCTCATATTATCCTATCTGCAAATATCGTTCCAACCGATTCAGTCCCTCGCGTATATTTCCAATAGAATTGGCATACGAAAAGCGAACGAAACCCTCTCCCTTTGTCCCGAAATCGACCCCGGGTGTAATACCGACATGGGCATTTTCGAGGACATCGAAAGCAAATTTGTACGAATCGGAGGTGAATTTTCTTGCATCGGCCAGCACGTAGAAAGCCCCCTGAGGCTCAACCCTGATCTCAAAGCCAATTTCACGCAAACGGCTAATCATGAAGCGGCGGCGTTCGTCATACACTGCTCTCATCTTCACCACATCCGTATCGGCATTTTCGAGCGCGGCAATACCAGCCGCCTGAGCCGTAGACGGGGCGCAAATAAAAAGATTTTGCTGAAGAATCTGCAACGTGCGCATATATTCGTGCGGGGCTATCACATAGCCTAACCGCAGTCCAGTCATGGCAAAACGCTTGGAAAAGCCGTTCACCACGAAGGCATTATCGGTAAACTCCAGAATGGAGCGTGCCCGTCCGTTGTAAACCAGACCGTGATAAATCTCGTCGGAAATAACCGGAAATGGCAATTGAGCCAGCATCCGGAAGACCGATTCGCCGGCAAGAGTTCCCGAAGGGTTCATCGGCGAATTGAAAAAGAGCGTTCGGGTACGGGAGGTGATCGCCTTTTGCAATGATTCGGCTTCGTACTGAAACCCCGTTTCGGCACGTACCTCCACATCGACAGGAACGGCTCGGCAGGCCAACGCAAAATTACGGTAGCATGGATAGCCCGGATTGGTCATTATCACCTCATCGCCGGCATTACACATCGCCATCAAAACCATCAGGATGG
Organism: uncultured Microbacter sp.; assembly: GCA_964521835.1. Lineage (GTDB taxonomy): Bacteria > Bacteroidota > Bacteroidia > Bacteroidales > Paludibacteraceae > Microbacter. The sequence continues at coordinate 2,627 of CAZFTY010000159.1, read as the reverse complement.
CAGGCGAACTGCCGGAAGTGACCAGCACACGGTCGGGTGTTACCGTTACGCCATACTCTTTTTTGTAAAAACGGCAGATCGCTTCGCGCAAATCAGGGTCGCCGAGCGAATGGGTATAGTGAGTTTTGCCGTTCTGTTGCGCCTTTTCGGCAGCTTCGGCAACACATTGAGGCACATCGAAATCGGGTTCACCCACCTCCATGTGAATGATAGAAATACCCTGTTTCTCAAGTTCGGATGCCCGTTCCAACACCTCCATCACAATAAAAGGAGTCATCTGTTCGGTATCGGGATTGATATAAGTCATGACAAATAGATTATTCGCCTCAAAGTTCGGCAAAAAAGACGAATTAGCCATATTTGGTTGCTTCTCAAAAAAGGGATACTGTATCAGAATTGGTGATCGCATCATACTGAAAGATTACGGTTCCCTATAACGTGTAAACGGCATAGCGTCATCACCAGAAAAGGCTGAACTGAAAAACCATCTGCTTCATCCGCAGGTTGGTACTACTGGTTCCGGTAATCTAAATCTATTTGGGGAGGTGATACTTTCCTGCTGCTATTTCGGCACATTTTTCCTGCCTCCGGATGAAAAAATCCTGATTTTATTCGCAAAACAATTTCTGTGTCTGCGTTATAAGCCGTAATTTTGTACTTTATTTTGAAAAAGGCAGAAGAAGCATGTATAAAATCGGAATTATTGCAATAATATTGTTATTTGCCGGAGCATTCGGCGTCAACGGAAAGCATTCGAAAAAAGCCAGACACATAAAAGTTCGTCATCAGATTACCCGTGTTGAAGTATCAAAATATCTTACCCCCGATCAGATTGTCGGCATTGATGTATCGATGCACACCGGCATCATCAATTGGGACATTATTAAACGGCAGGGTATCGATTTTGCATATATAAAATCGACCGAAGGTGCCGATTATCTCGATCCGCGCTATTTATACAACCTGAGAGAAGCCAAAAGTGCAGGACTTCCGGTAGGAGCATACCACTTCTTTCGTTTTCATCGGACAGGTAAAGAGCAGGCCGATAATTTTTTGTCGCAGGTAGATGTCAGGTATCTGGATTTGCCCCCTGTGGTCGACGTAGAAGAGTGGGGCCAGTACAATTTCTCTAAAAACGCGAGCTATGTATCTGCCGAAGTACAATCTTTTATCAACAATATTGAGAACAGAACCAACCGGAAAGTGGTTATTTATGCCGACAAGAATTCATTCAAAAAATATATCGAAGGTAGATTCAGAAACAATCCGATCTGGATTTGTTCCATCGGCAAAGCGCCACAAATCAACCAAAAATGGACTCTCTGGCAAAAATCCCAACGCGGGAAGTGCTCGGGAGCTACCGGTCCGGTAGATATCAACCTCTTCAACGGCGATAACAGAGACTGGAAAGAGTTTTTACAAAGCTAACTATCGATTGCCACAAAAAACCGGTTCACAAGCGTGCTGATGAACCGGTTTTTTGTTTCTCAGAAAATCACACACGGAGCCTTCGACGTTTCGGCATCGCTATTTACTCCCCGGGGATAATTGATTACCTCCAGTTTTTCGGGTACTATCCTGATTAATACGAATACATCCTGCCATCCGGGTATTCCATTCCAATAGTCACGCTTTTTGCTCAAAAGCAAGGCTTTGTCGTCAATAATCTCGGCTTTGCCCACAACGGCCACGTATCCGTCCGACTTCACATGATCCGAGAAATAGACACACACTTTCGGGTTATGCTTTATTTCCGCCACTTTCACGCTGTTTCGCGCGGTAGCAAACCAAATTACAAAATCGGGAGTAAAAGGGAAATGGCTCATGGTGCGTACATGAGGTAATCCTGCGGAGTCGGCGGTAATCAGCGCACAGTGGTCGGTTTCGGTTATTATTTCACGGGCTGCTTTAAGCAACGTGTCTCTGCTCATTGTCGTAACGGCCTGAATCATTGCCGGAACCGACAAAAGCAATACTACACTAAACCAAAAGGGAGATAAAATCAATCTTTTTTTCATGGATTCGGAATTTATAATTAGGGAATAATCTGTAGCAAACAAGCTTTTAATTATGACCCCCAAACCTGCAAATACCCTACATTTATTTTACCAATTTATCAAAATGTAGTTGTGCCATACTCAAAAAATATCAGGTATCACAATCCGGTCTGTTTCCGCAACAGGAGACGACCATTTCCAGTTGTGAAAAAACACAGAAAGAGACCCTGCAACGTGAAACTTCACTAAAATAGCTTGTTGCCACTGTTCCCAATGAATCATTGGCATTAACTTTGCACGAAACTTGTCTAAGATATTTATTGATAATTAAATCCGGTTATGAGAAAGCTATTATTCTTTTCTGCCTGTCTATCGCTGTTTTTGCTGACTTCTTGCTCGAAAAACGATTCGACTCCGATCTCTCTCACCAACACAAGTTGGAAATATTCGGCTTCAGGCACTACTCAGGTACTGAAATTTACCTCGGCAACAGCCGGTACCTATACGGTCAATAGCAGCTCTGTTTCGTTCACCTACACCTATTCCAACCCGGGTATCACGATTAAAGAATCGAACGGAGATAAGCTGGACGGTAACTTCACCTCTACCACCACACTGGATATAGTACAA
>CAZFTY010000158.1:0-5949 GCA_964521835.1 uncultured Microbacter sp. | reverse complement strand
TTGATCTGCGTCTGCACAATTCGCTCTACCAGGCATGAAATGCTCTCTTCCGTATACTCCTTCAGACTGCGTGAAGCAGCTTCCACCGCATCGGCCATCATCAGAAGAGCCGTCTCTTTGGTGCGCGGATTCGGTCCCGGATAGGTAAAGGCTGCGTCATTCGGAGAGGTTGCCGGGAAGTGCGTACAAAATCGTTGATAGAAATAACGCACCTTCCCCTTGCCGTGGTGCATCCGAATAAATTGTATGATTTGACGGGGCAGATTATTTTTTGTCGCAATCTTCACCCCTTCGGTTACGTGGTTAATCACAATTTTAGCAGCCGCTTCATCGGGCAACGACTCCAACGGATTGACTCCGCCTACCTGATTTTCGGTAAAATAAGAGGGCGCGGACATCTTTCCTATATCGTGATATAAGGCTCCGGTACGCACCAGCAAAGTATTGGCATTGATTTTTTGAGCCGCTTCGGTGGCAAGATTGGATACCTGAAGCGAATGCTGGAAGGTACCCGGAGCCTGCTCCGAGAAACGAACCATCAGCGGGCTGTTGATGTTGGCAAGCTCTATCAGTGTAACGTTCGACAAAAAACCGAATGATTTCTCGACTACATATATGAACGCGTAGGCAAACAGCAGCAACAAGGCATTGATGCCAAACAGCAGAAAACGCACCCACAATATTTTTTCAAAACTATGATCCTGAACCAAAGAGATTCCCAGATAACCCACACTATAGGTTACAAAAATCAACCCGGCCGTTTTGACTAACTGCGATCGCTGTGTCAGATCCCGCAGACTGGTAATGACGGTCATGCCCACGGCTATTTGCAGCACGACAAACTCGAACTGAGACGAACGCACCACAAAAGAGACCATCAACACCGTAATAATATGGGCGAACAGCGCCGAACGGGAGTCGAAAAAGGTGCAGATCATTATCGGAAGCAATGCAAATGGAACCAGATAAATGCTAAAACTGGTAAAGGATATTACCGAAAAAGCACATCCTACTATCAGCACAATCATCATCACTATGAACAGGACGTTTTTAAACCGGGCAAAAATCTCGCGACGACGAAACAGGAAGATATAGAGAAAAAGCAACGTCATGAGACCCGTCACGATAAGAATTTCACCCAACAATATAATCCACGACTGCGAGGCTTCGCCCTGCATTTTGTTCATCGCGATTTGCAGCGAAGTCAATACCCGGTAGGAGGATTCAGTAACGAGATCTCCTTTATCGATCACCCGCTCACCGGTCTGTACCAGCCCTTCGGTTTGAGATACGGTACGCAACACTTCACTCTTCACCTGTTCAGAAACAGAGACATCATACGTCAAGTTATCGGTAAGATATGCATTCAGATTGCATGATTGCAACACACGGTTACTCACCCCACCGGTAGCATGTGACAAAATATACTCATACGCGGTTTTGACCGTGAATAATTCGGCAAGCGGCACGGTTGTTGCCACATTGTTTTTGACCACAGCCACCATTTGCACCTTATCTTTCTGCATTTTTTCATAATCGTCAACCCGCATGATGCCTTTACTATAGACATATTCAAACTGGTTACGAATATATTGCCGGTAAGGAGTTGCCATCGACAAAACCAAAGAGCCGGAGTGCTCCATTTCTGCTATTTTGGTATCCAACAACGACGAGTTAAAGCGGAAATAGGGTGTATATTGACGTAAAGCGCTATCCTGTTCTACCCTTAATTGCCTGGGATCTTTATAAACAGGAAAATCAAATGCTGCCGTAATCAGTTCGTAATGCCAGGGTTTACCTACACTGAACGTATAATTAAAGCGATTCTGACGCGGAAAGAATTCTACGATCAAAGCAATGGCCAACAGAAAAAGAGTAATCTTCAGCCACAGTTTTTTACTTTCCCCAAAATTGAAGTTCATTGATTATGATTTTTGAAACGACACACAAATATAACGATTTAGTTATGGGTTTGAACGGATTTTGCTATACAAACATGCTCTTTTTACACGGAGCGTCAAATACTACCTTACAACTTTATCCTGATTTTTCTGCACGAAATCTTTCCATCCCTGATACTTTTTATCGCTATGAGGCCGATTGGTTTGGTAGAAATGACAAAGCGCCGCGCCCAACGCATCGGTAGCATCGAGTCGAGCCTGCATATCGTCGGGCGAAATAGAAAGAATACGGCGCAACATATCAGCCACCTGCTCCTTCGATGCCTTTCCGTTACCGGTAATGGCCATTTTAATCTTCAACGGCGCATACTCCGTGATCTCCAGATTACGATGCAGTGCCGCAGCCATAGCTATACCTTGCCCCCTGCCGAGTTTAAGCATCGACTGCACATTCTTCCCGAAAAAAGGAGCTTCGATAGCCAGTTCTACCGGATGAAATTCATCGATCAGCGAAAGAGTCCGTTCAAAGATACGGTGCAAACGGGCATAATGATCCGATATTTTACGTAAATCGATCACACCCATTGCCAACAGAGAGGGATTATTTTGGTTAATCCGGAGTAGCGCGTACCCCATCACAGTAGTTCCGGGGTCGACACCCATAATAATCCTGTCGTCAGCTATCGTCGTCATACCAACACCTCCAGAACTGTAGAAAAATAGAGCACTTTAGTACCGAACAACCGGTTAACAGATGCAGCCAACAGTTGCTCTTTCTGCTTTCTCCAGCGATCGATTTTCACCAGCGTCTCAACCGAAAATTGTACCGAAACCGATAAAGCATCTCCTGCATTCTCGGTCAATACGCGCAAGATATGCAGCTCTGAAAAGGAACCGTCACCTGTCATCAGGGGAATATATTCCTCATCGAGCCACTGTTTCCAGGCATCTAACACACTATCTTCCAGACAAAATGTTGTATTGTAAATATACATATTAAAAATTTTGACAAAAGTAGCATTTTATTTCGGATTAAAATAGTATCTTTGCGTCGCTAAAAAGCAGGGGTATTAGCTCATCTGGCTAGAGCGCGACACTGGCAGTGTCGAGGTGAGCGGTTCGAGTCCGCTATACTCCACTTACAAACAGGAAAAGGGACTAACCAGAAAACTGGTAGTCCCTTTCTTATTTTGTTGCATGTCTCTGGCAATAGAGAACATGCGACTGACTACAGCGCAATCTTCGCCATAAATTTGGCACAATCCACCACAAAGCGTTCGTGGATACCCTCTCCAATCAGTCCGTGATCGTCGAAAGCTTTTACGTCGTACACCAAACGGCGACCGTCGACTTCGGTAATCGTAGCTTCGCAGGTAATGGTGGCTCCCAGCGGAGAGGCTTTTACGTGTTTCACGTTGACGAGCGTCCCAACCGTACTAGATGTTTCAGGCAAAAACTCCTGAGCCACCTGTAGGGCCGTACCCTCCATAAATGCAATCATCGAAGGGGTTGCAAACACGTCGAGACCACCCGAGCCCACACGGCTTGCCAGATGTTCGTTACCGACCGTCATTGTTCTTTTGAGCGTTGCTCCAACAGAGATATCCATAAATTGATTTGAAAATTTGAAAATTTGAAGATTTGAAAATAGAATCTGAGCACACGGAAAACACGGACCAAAGGGAATTGCACGGATTAATTTTTGGAGTTGATTCGTTAATTCTGTGTATTCTGTGTGCGATTGGTTAAAACATAAAACGAAAAACCAGATCTCAATGTATTACCTGCGACTTTCCGTTAACTCCGTGTTTTCCGTGTGCGACCGATTATACCATGTAATCCGAAACCTCAGATAGTCATTGTTGCGTATGATTATCCGTTAATTCCGTGTTTTTCCGTGTGCCACCGGCTTTAGAACTCAGAGCTGAAGTGGAAACGGATGTTTCGGAAATCGTTCTGTGCCATCTGCAAAATGTAGCCCGAATCGGCCAGAAAGACATCGCGACCCTCTTTATCGACAGCCATATACTGGAATTTTCGTTTTTTGAAATTTTCCAGTTCGGCAGGATCGTCACCCTCTATCCAGCAGGCTTTGTAAAGCGAGATCGGTTCCCAACGGCATTGAGCGTTGTATTCGTGCAAGAGGCGGTACTGAATCACCTCGAACTGAAGTTGACCCACGGTTCCGATAATTTTCCGTCCGCTGTTTTGATGAATAAATACCTGTGCCACACCCTCATCCATCAACTGATCAATACCCTTATTCAGCTGTTTGGCCTTCATCGGATCTGAGTTCTCGATGTATTTGAACATTTCGGGAGAGAAACTCGGAAGTCCTTTGAAATGAATCTCTTCGCCGGAGGTAAGACTATCGCCGATTTTGAAATTACCCGTATCGGGCAAGCCGACAATGTCGCCGGGATATGCCTCATCCACCACCTCTTTCTTTTGAGCCATAAAGGCCGTCGGACTGGAGAAACGAAGCAATTTATTGTGACGAACGTGTTTGTAGTTGACATTCCGTTCAAATTTACCGGAACAGATCTTTACAAAGGCAATACAACTGCGGTGATTGGGATCCATATTGGCGTGAATCTTAAAAATGAAGCCTGAGAATCCCTCTTCTTCCGGTTTCACCACTCTTTCGAGCGTCTGTACCGGGCGAGGACTTGGAGCAATCTTCACAAAACAATCCAACAACTCCTTTACCCCGAAGTTATTCAGCGCGCTGCCAAAAAATACGGGAGCAATATCGCCGGCAAGGTAGGGTTCCGGAGTAAATTCGGGATAGACACCCTCGATCAGTTCCATATCTTCGCGCAACTTGGAGGCATCTTCTGCTCCGATATAATTTTCGAGTTCGGGATTGTTGATGTCGTCAAACGCAATCGATTCGGTAATAGTCTGTTTGCTGGGAGTATATAAATCGAGATGATGCTCAAAGAGATTGTAAACACCTTTGAAACGTTGTCCGATGTTGATCGGCCAGCTCAGCGGGCGTACTTTAATGGAGAGTTCGGCTTCGACCTCGTCGAGCAAATCGAACGGATCTTTACCTTCGCGATCCATCTTGTTGATAAAGACGATAACCGGCGTCTTGCGCATACGGCACACCTCCATCAGCTTGCGGGTTTGTGCCTCCACCCCTTTCGCGGCATCGATCACGATAATAACGCTATCGACGGCAGTCAGGGTGCGGAACGTATCTTCGGCAAAGTCCTGGTGACCCGGAGTATCGAGAATATTCACCTTGTAGTCGCCATATTCGAACCCCATCACAGAGGTAGCGACGGAGATACCACGCTGTTTTTCGATCTCCATCCAGTCGGATGTAGCGGTCTTCTTAATCTTGTTCGATTTAACGGCACCGGCTACGTGGATGGCACCCCCGAAAAGCAGAAGTTTCTCTGTCAGAGTGGTTTTACCCGCATCCGGGTGACTGATAATAGCAAATGTACGTCGGCGTTTGATCTCTTCCTGAAAGGTCATAATAGCAGTTTGATTTTGGAGTGCAAAATTACGGCAATACGGGCAAAATAGCAAACGGAGAATCAACTGCCCGGTTTGATTTGTCGAACAAAGACTTCATTTGAACTTTGCCGCCACAAATTTACCCCGATTTTGATAGTAAATCGTTATGGAACACCCTGTTTATTGTAGTGCGTAAAGCTAATTGGGGTTCAGCGTATGGCTCTGCCTACGCCGAACCTAAAAGCAAGGCTCCTACCTTGCAAAAGAGAGAAAAGCGATGACCTAATAAGCTGTCGTTTTTTTGTTTGAAAGAAATATTGCTAAATTTGACAGACATTTGGAAAGCAGGATCTTTCCTATTAGCAACAACGTAGGTGGAACCTACGACGAACCCGGGTAGATAAAAAAATAGGAGGGAATTAAAATGTGGATATATAATTTTTTATTTTACAAATCATTTATTCTATCTCAAAAATCTAAAAATTTTGATGATATTCCAGCTTTAGGGGGAATGTTATTTGTTGTACTTTGTGTTATGTTGAATATTTTCACAATTATTGGACTTATTGAAGGTTTT
>CAZFTY010000157.1:0-5983 GCA_964521835.1 uncultured Microbacter sp. | reverse complement strand
TGTTTCTTCTCCTGCCTTTATTGTGGGTGAAACGCTATTCATTCCTACCATTTTTATTGCCTACACCGGCGAAGCGCTCGACTACAAAACACCGCTGTTGCGCGCCCTGAGTTCGGTCGACAAAGCCGCCGTGCGCGTGTGCCAGTATTTCGACAAGGATGTCACCAAAGTGACGGCCAACCTCGGTTGGGAGCAAGAGTATTTTCTGATAGACAAAGCGCTGTTCGATGCCCGTCCCGACCTTTGCCTTACCGGCCGCACCCTGATGGGACATGCGTCGGCGAAAGATCAGCAACTGGAAGACCACTACTTTGCCGCTATCCCACCCCGCGTGATGGCTTTTATGAGCGAACTCGAACTGGAGGGGCACAAATTAGGCATTCCCCTCAAAACCCGCCACAACGAGGTTGCTCCCAACCAGTTTGAATGCGCCCCTATTTTTGAAGAGGCCAACCTCGCCAATGACCACAACCAGCTGGTGATGGATTTGATGAAACACATTGCCCGCAAACACAACTTCGCCGTTCTGTTGCACGAGAAACCGTTTGCCGGGGTCAACGGATCGGGCAAACACAACAACTGGTCACTCTGCACCAACACCGGTGTCAACCTCTTCAGCCCGGCCAAAAATCCACGTGGCAACATGCTTTTCCTGACCTACATTGTAAACACCTTGATGGCCGTTCAGAATCATCAGGATCTGCTTCGCGCCTCCATCATGAGCGCCGAAAATTCGCACCGTCTGGGAGCCAACGAAGCGCCACCGGCCATCATCTCGGTCTTTTTAGGCACCTACCTCACCAATATGCTCGACAACCTCGCCGAAAAGGTATCGGATTCGCGCATGTCGCCGGAAGAGAAGACTGCTCTCAAATTAGGCATTGCCCGCATCCCGGATATCGTACTCGACAGCACCGACCGCAACCGGACATCGCCCTTCGCCTTTACCGGCAACCGATTTGAATTTCGGGCCGTGGGTTCATCAGCCAATTGCAGCGCTGCCATGACGGTGCTTAATGCCGTAGTGGCCGATCAGCTCAATCGCTTTGCCGACGAAGTGGATGCGATGATTGCCAAAGGGAAGAACAAAGATGAAGCCATCTTCCAGATATTGAAACGGATGATTATCGAAACCCGCCCCATCCGGTTTGAAGGCGACGGCTATTCGTCCGAATGGATCGACGAGGCTGCCAAACGCGGCCTGACAAATATCACCTCGGCACCCGATGCCATCGAAAAATATTTGGACAAGAAAGCGGTAGCGCTTCTGACCAAGCAGGGCATCTTGTCTGAGACCGAGATTCATAGTCGCGTGGAAGTGGAATTTGAGAAATTCACCAAGAAGATTCAGATCGAAGCACGGGTATTGGGCGATTTGGCTATAAACCACATCGTACCTACGGCTATCGCCTACCAAAGCCGGTTGGTTGAAAATATCCGGGGATTGAAGGATGTATTCGACAAAGATGAGTTTGAAACACTCGCTGCCGACAACAAGAGTCTGGTGCGCGAAATCGGCGAACGGGTAGTCGCTATCAAAACGATGGTGCACGAAATGATCGAGGCACGCAAAGTGGCCAACAATATTGAGGATATGCACGAGAAAACCTACGCATACAACCTCAAGGTGCGCCCCTATCTGGATCAGATCCGCTACCATATCGACAAACTGGAAGAGGTGATCGACGATGAAATTTGGACATTGCCCAAATACAGGGAATTGCTCTTTGCCAAATAATCGACAAGCGATAGCCCCGGAACGCTCCGGGGCTACGTTTTTATTGGATGATTTGTCGAAACGGAACAACGACTTGATAAAAAACAATAACTCCGTTCTTCAGGACGGAGTTATTAAGATTTCGAAAGACACCTTACTAACACCTTTTTTTATGAATAGATCTTTCTTGGCGATAATACTCTTGCTGTGCTTATCGGTTCTTTCGGTATCGGCACAAACAAAGTATGGCAACAATCCCGCCGCAGGCAAATATCTTGCAACCCGTGGCATAAAACTCTATTATGAGACCTACGGTAAAGGCGAACCCTTGTTGATGATTCACGGAAACGGCGGTTCCATATCGGCTTTTTCAAACCAGATTCCCTATTTTGCGCAAAAATACAAGGTGATTGCGGTCGACAGCAGAGCTCAGGGAAAAACGATAGACAACCGTGATTCGTTGAGTTTCGAGATGATGGCGGACGACTTCAACGCGCTGCTCGATTCCATGCACATCACCTCTTGCCGCATGCTGGGATGGAGCGATGGAGGCATCAACGCGCTCCTGCTGGCCATTCGCCATCACCAAAAAGTAAAGATGTTAGCTTCGACCGGAGCCAACCTGATTCCCGATTCTACCGTATTTACACCCCACGAATATAAAAAATGGATGGACTATTACCGGCAGTTATGTAGGCAGAAGCAAACCGACGAGACTAAAAACAGCGCAAAACTAATGGCTCTCGATCTTTTCCAACCCCACATCACTGCAGCGCAATTGCAAACGATCACGTGTCCTTCATTAATTATAGGAGGCGATCACGATTTGATTTTACCCGCACACACGCTGGAGATAGCCAACGGAATTCCTAACGCTTTTTGCTGGATTATTCCCGACAGCGGACACAGCACCCTGATACAGCACAAAAAGCAATTCAACGAAGTCGTTGACGCGTTCTTTGCCAGAAATTCGTACGCCAAACAATAAATATGTCATAATTTATCCCTAAAAAGTTGTTGGTTATCATATTTTATTGTTTCTTTGTATCAAAATAAAAGCGAATGAATTTCACGACAAAAAATAATTGGTGGCGCTTCCGTTTCTGATTCAACAATGGGAAATGCGACCCGCCATTTGCAATACACAACCGCAGGAACCCATGCCTGCGGTTTTTTTTTGCCACGTCCGCGAACTACGATTCAATTATTTATAAAACATACTACAGATGAAAACGACGAAAAAAATTCAATTGCCGGAGAATGAAATGCCCAAGGCATGGTACAACCTTGTGGCCGACATGCAAACCAAGCCGCTGCCGATGCTTAACCCGGGCACCAAGCAACCGCTGAAACCAGAAGAGATGGAAGGACTGTTTGCCAAAGGACTCGTAGAACAGGAGTTCTCGCAGGAACGTTTTATCGAGATCCCCGACGAGGTTTGGCAGCTCTACAAAATTTACCGCCCCACTCCACTGGTACGCGCATCGGGACTCGAAAAGGCGCTGGATACACCCGCCAAAATCTATTTCAAGAATGAAAGTGTCAGTCCGGTAGGTTCGCACAAACTGAACTCGGCCATTCCGCAGGCATACTACAATAAAATACAGGGCATCAAACATATCACCACCGAAACCGGTGCCGGTCAATGGGGAAGCGCCATGAGTGTTGCCTGCAAACACTTCGGTCTCGATCTTCAGGTATATATGGTAAAGGTTAGCTACGACCAAAAACCTTACCGCAAATTCGTGATGCAGACCTACGGAGCCGAAGTAATACCCTCGCCCAGCACCCGCACTGCTGCGGGTCGCTCCTATCTCGAAAAACATCCCAACAGTCCGGGAAGCCTTGGTGTGGCCATCTCCGAAGCGGTTGAAGCTGCCGTTACCCAACCCGACACCCGCTATACGCTCGGAAGTGTATTGAATCACGTCATCCTGCATCAGACCATCATCGGTCTCGAAGCTGAGAAACAGATGGAGATAGCCGGTGATTATCCCGACATTGTGATTGGCTGCTTCGGTGGAGGATCCAATTTCTCAGGCATCACCTTCCCATTCATTCGTCACAACCTGATAGACGGCAAAAAAACCCGCTTTATCGCTGCCGAGCCCGCATCTTGTCCCAAACTGACCCGTGGCAAGTTTGAATACGATTTCGGCGACACCATCGGCATGACTCCGCTTATCCCGATGTTTACACTGGGGCATGACTTCGAACCGGCATCCATTCATGCCGGAGGGTTGCGCTACCACGGGGCCGGATCTATCGTCAGCCAGCTGCACAAAGATGGCATCGTCGAAGCACAGGCAATCAAACAACTCGACACCTTCGATGCAGGCGTGCTCTTTGCCCGTTCCGAAGGCATTATCCCGGCTCCCGAATCGACCCACGCCATTGCTGTAGCCATTCGCGAAGCGTTGAAAGCGAAAGAAGAGGGCAAAGAAAAGGTGATCCTGTTCAACCTCTCCGGTCACGGATTGATCGATATGGCCGCCTACGATAATTACTTCTCGGGTAAACTGACCAACTTTGAAGTACCCGATTCAAGCATCGAAGAGAACATCGCCAAGCTCGAAGAACTCGCCTGACGATAGCAAATTCACACAGTCAAAGGCTTCATTTTCGAATGAAGCCTTTGGTATTTTAAAGGGACAACGACAACTGTTTTTCATATAAAATGGCGAACTTTGCAATGTCAACTTCAGACCTCTCCTCCCACCCTCCTCTCCCCAAGAGAGGAGGAGTAAGACTGTAGAACATATAAAAATCAATTCGTTTTGCAGATTATCTCCCTCGGGAATGGAGTCAGAAGAGAGATCATAGAATGCAAATCGTTATACATAAATGTTCTAATCAGCAAATTGATATAATGACATATCAGGAAACTATCGATTACCTGTTCAATTGCCTGCCTGTGTTTCAACATCAGGGAGCATCGGCCTACAAACCCGGCCTTGAACGCACCATACAATTAGACAATTATTTGGGCAATCCCCACCGCAAATACAAAACGATCCATGTGGCCGGTACCAACGGAAAAGGATCCGTTTCGCACTCGCTGGCAGCCATTCTGCAATCGGCCGGTTACAAAACCGGATTGTATACCTCACCCCACCAGAAAGATTTTCGCGAACGCATCAGGGTCGATGGAGAGATGATTCCAGAGCAAGCAGTAATCGATTTCGTTGCCCGTCACAAGCCCTTCTTCGAACCGGTGCAACCCTCCTTTTTTGAGCTGACCATGGAGATGGCCTTCGATTGGTTTGCTACCGCGGAAGTCGACATTGCGGTCATTGAAGTCGGACTGGGTGGCCGCTTAGACAGCACCAACATCATCACTCCCGAATTGAGCATTATCACCAACATCAGTTTCGACCACATGCAATTTTTGGGTGACACATTACCCAAAATAGCCTCAGAAAAAGCCGGAATTATCAAATCCGGCATATCGGTAGTAATCGGCGAAGCTGAGGGCGAGGTAAAAGAGGTTTTCGTGCAAAAAGCACACGAAGTCGGCGCTCCGCTCTATTTTGCCGAAGAGTGTTTTCATCTGACCCCATCCGGCAACGGATTCTATTGCGAAAAATACAACGAGATAGAAGTCCAGTTGAAAGGAATCTACCAACAGAAAAACGTAGCTACCGTGCTGACCGCAGTCGATCTTTTGAGAGAAAAACATCTTTCGTTACCCGACGAAGCGGTGAGAGAGGGATTGAGTCACGTGGCAGACCTGACCGGTTTGCAGGGAAGATGGCAGATTTTGCAGACACATCCGACGATAGTATGCGACACCGGACACAACGAAGCCGGAATCCGGTGCATCGTTCAACAGCTGTCGGAACAAAAATACGATCGGTTGCACATCGTTTTCGGCATGGTAAACGACAAGGATATTAGCACGGTTTTATCACTTTTGCCAAAAAATGCGACATATTACTTCACCCAAGCGGCCATTCCACGGGCATTGGATGCGCAAAAACTATATGATTCGGCACAAAAATACAATTTGAACGGAAAAATTTTCACCTCCGTAGCTTCCGCCATAAAAGCCGCAAAAGAAGCTGCAAATGAGGATGATTTCATCTACATCGGAGGCAGCACGTTTATTGTGGCGGAAGCAATTTAGCCGAAATATTGCAAAAATATTGCACAGAGTCTTGCGGGAATCAAAATAAGCGCTTATCTTTGCAACGCTTTTAACGAAAGGGCGTTTAGCTCAGCTGGTTCAGAGCATCTGCCTTACAAGCAGAGGGTCGGCGGTTCGAA
>CAZFTY010000156.1:0-5986 GCA_964521835.1 uncultured Microbacter sp. | reverse complement strand
TCTTCCACATCGAAATAACCGACCGTGCGGTTTTGCATCGCCTGTTCGTAGCGACGCACCACCTCTTGCGATTCTTCGTCGAAGATAAATTCCTGATTGTAGCCCTTCATTTACACTCTTTTATTTTCGGTGCAAAGTTACTGTAATTTACCGAAATCTCTTCTTTTTTGCACTCTAAAAGTTATTAACAAATTGGTTTTCAGTGAAGGCGGTCGACTATGGAAATGGTTGTGTTCGTTTCCGTTCGTTATTGTTCCGAATCAGAGGCTATTTTCTCCGTTGAACATCCAAGCTTTTTGTTTATTTTTGTGGGATAAATTTAACGAAATGGAAACCTTGAAATCTCTCTTTACGCAGACCACCGGGGAGGCGTTGGAAGATATATATGAATTGCCGTCATCGGGGAGTAATCGCCGCTATTTTAGATTGACGGGCAAAAAACAGGTGTTGATAGGGGTGCTGGGAACCTCGATTGAAGAAAACAAGGCTTTTTGGACTTTGGATTCTCATTTTCTGTCGAAAGGATTGCCGGTGCCGAAGGTGTTGGCTCATTCCGCCGATTTTCACTGCTATTTGCAGGAAGATCTGGGCGATAATCTGCTCTTTAATGCGATAGCTAAGGGGCGGAGCTGCGGTAGTTTTGATGATGAAGAAAAGACATTGCTTCGTAAAGTGGTGGCCAAACTGCCCGAGTTTCAGGTACTGGGCGCTCAGGGACTTGACTTTTCGCATTGCTATCCCCGTCCCGAATTCGACAAACGAATGATTCTTTGGGATCTGAACTATTTTAAATATTGCTTTTTAAAGGCTACCGGGCTGGAATTTAACGAGAGCCGTTTGGAAGACGATTTCGAGCGCATGGCAACCGCATTGCTGTGCGACCAGACAACGACATTTTTGTATCGCGATTTTCAGTCACGCAACGTGATGATTGTGGATGGTGAACCCTATTTTATCGATTTTCAGGGAGGACGCAAAGGGCCGGTATATTACGATGTGGCTTCGTTCCTGTGGCAGGCCAAAGCGCAATATTCCGATGAGTTGCGGGAAGAATTGCTGCAGGTGTATCTGGATGCTTTGCGGCGATTGACTTCGGTCGATGAGGAGAATTTCAGAGCCCAGCTGCGTCATTTTGTCATTTTCCGAACCATGCAGGTACTCGGAGCGTATGGTTTTAGAGGGTACTTTGAAAAGAAACCTCACTTTATGCAGAGTGTGCCTTTCGCGATCGACAATTTGCGCCGTATTTTGGCCGATGGCGTTATTGAAGAGTATCCCTATATGAGCGAGGTGCTACGACAACTGACGCATATGAAACAGTTTTCGGACCTTAGCGGTACCCGCAAACTCGAAGTGACGATTTATAGTTTTGCCTATAAAAAGGGTATTCCCGATGATGTGTCGGGCAATGGGGGCGGATACGTGTTCGATTGCCGCTCTATCAACAACCCGGGTAAATATGAACATTATAAGCACTTTACCGGACTCGATAAAGAGGTGATCGATTTTCTGGAAGAGGATGGTGGAATTATCAATTTCCTCGATCATATCTATCCGTTGGCCGATGCCCACGTGCAGCGTTATATCGAACGCAAATTTTCGCACCTCATGTTTTCGTTCGGATGTACCGGAGGACAACATCGTTCGGTATACTGTGCCCAACATTTGGCTGAACATATTGCCAAAAAGTTCGATGTGAAAGTTTCGCTTTATCACCGCGAACAAAATATAGAAAGAACATTCTGACCGATGAAAGCGCTTGTTTTTGCAGCGGGGTTGGGTACCCGCCTCAAACCGTTGACCGATACCATGCCCAAGGCGTTGGTGCCTATCGATGGAAAACCGTTGCTGGAGCATGTTTTACGCAAGCTGATTACGAACGGTTTTGACGAGATTATTATTAACGTACACCATTTCGCGGATCAGATCATCTCTTTCCTCGGAGAAAACAATAATTTTGGCGTGCGTATTGCCATTTCGGATGAGCGTGATGCTTTGCTGGAGACGGGAGGCGGTATCAAAAAAGCCTCGTGGTTTTTTGATGACGGGCAGCCTTTTCTGGTTCATAATGTAGATATTCTTTCCAATATCGATCTTGGAAAGTTGTATCATTACCATCTCGAACATCGTAGTCTGGCTACCGTGGTAGTGAGCCCACGCGATACGGCCCGTTACCTTCTTTTCGACAACGATTTGCGGTTGAACGGGTGGACGAACATTAAAACCGGTGAGGTGAAATCTCCGTTTGAAACATTGGATGTTTCGTCGTGTCGTCGGTTGGCATTTTCCGGTATTCATGTCATCTCGCCCCGGATGTTTGAGCTGATGGCCGGATGGAACGGAAAATTTTCGGTAATCGATTTTTATCTCGCTGTCGCGTCTCAGACAGAAATTAAGGGGTTTGTGCCTGAAAACCTGAAGATGATCGATGTGGGTAAAATAGATTCATTGCACGAAGCCGAATTGTTTTTAAATAGCAGTTTATGAAGAAAATCATCTTTTTGTTCTGTATGGTTTTGCTGGTAGCTTGTCAGGGAAAAACCGATAGCAGTCTGGTCGTGGGTGTGTTAAGAGGACCATCGGCAATCAGTGTTTCTCAGTGGTTGTGTCAGGCGCCGGTTGTTAAGGGACAGACAATCAAAGTTGAAATATTTGATGAAATATCCGATTTGCAGGCGAAAATGATTCAGGGCAAAGTCGATTTTGCCGTGTTGCCCACTACCGTAGCTGCTATTTTATATAATAAAGGGGTGGACTACCGTATGATAGCTTGTCCGGTACAAGGCTCTGTCAGTGTGGTTTCGTCCGATTCTGTTATTAGCTTCAAAGATTTGAAAAACAAGACTGTTTCGGTAGCCGGGCAGGGTACGACTCCGGATGTCTTGTTTACACTGCTGGCATCGAAATATGGTTTTCGCAACAAAGAATTGCAAATCGATTATAAAATAGGGAGTCATCCCGATCTGGCGCAGGCCGTCATTATGGGCAAGGTAAAAACGGCGTTGTTGCCCGAACCTTTTGCGACGATGGTGAGTATGAAAAATCTCTCCGTCAAACATACGATCAACCTGAGCGATGAGCTGGCAAAGTCGGACAGCACCCTTCTTTTTGCCATGACGGCGTTTGTGGTAAGGGAATCGTTGATCGAAAAGCATCATGCAATGGTCGACTCTGTTTCTAATCGCTATCAGTCGGCCGTACAATGGTTGCGATCGAATGTTTCGGAGGCTGCCGATGTCGCCGTGAAACGGAAGATACTGCCCGATAGAGATATAGCATTGAAGAGTATTCCTCAATGCAATGTTTGCTATTTGAAGATGTCGGATAATGCGCCGCGTGTTTCCAAATATCTTCAGATTTTCTTTCGGTTCGATCCCAAAACGGTTGGCGGAAAACTACCCGATAAGAAATTTTATTACGGAATATAATTGGCGTAACGACCATCGCAAATGATTAAGACGGCAGTTTTTTCAGGGTCATTCAATCCGATACACATTGGTCATTTGGTATTGGCAAATTATTTGTGCGAGTTTACCGATGTGGATGAGGTGTGGTTGATGGTGAGTCCGCTCAATCCGTTGAAAGAACCCGATGTGGTAGTCGATAGCCATGCGAGGTACGAAATGACCTGCCTCGCGGTGAACGACGATCGTCGCCTGTTTGCTTCCGATTTTGAGCTGAACATGCCGTTGCCGACCTACTCGATACGAACGCTCACCACTCTGCGTGAATCGTATCCCGATCGGGAATTTTCGTTGCTGATTGGGGCGGATAACTGGCAGGTTTTCCACAAATGGAAAGAGTATCGTCAAATTATTGACGAATTTCCCATTTGGATCTATCCCCGTCCGGGATTCGATGTCGGCATTCCGTCCGGATTGAGCTCGGTAAAACTTTTGCAGGCCCCGTTGGTTGAAATTTCGTCAACGTTTATCCGAAACGCGGTGGCTGCGGGACATGATATGCGTCGGTTTGTTCCCGAGGTAGTGTGGCAATATATCGATCGTAACCGGTTGTATCGTTCTGCCGGTTGTCGCTAATGGAATAAAATTATAATTGTACTATTTTATACTTTATCAAATAATTAATAATCAAGTCTTACAGATGAAAAAAATGTGTTTAATGGTTGCGGCTATAGCAATGGTTTCTGTGGTCGCAGTAGCAAAGAGCCCTAAAAAGGCAGAACCGCAGGCAGCTGCGCCGGCAAAAGTTTTTAACAACAACATCGATTCGATGAGTTATGCCCTTGGATTAACCTTAGGCGCTGATTTTTCGAAAAACATCAAAAGTATTCCCGGTGGACAATGCAATCTCGATTTGTTGATCAATGCATTCTCCGTATCGCTGAAAGGTGATTCTGCTTTGATGTCCAAAGATTTTGCCAATACCTATTTCCGTTCGTATATGATGGTGGCTCAGGCAAAGGATGCGGCAGCCAAGAGAGCCGCCGGTGAAAAATTTCTTGCGGATAACAAAAAGAAAGAAGGTGTACAGACAACTGCCAGTGGGTTGCAATACATTATTTTGAAAGACGGCAACGGTGTAAAACCGAAAGCTGAGGATACAGTGGTTGTTCACTATACCGGAACATTGATCGACGGAACTAAATTCGATAGTTCGATAGATCGCAAGGAGCCTGTGACATTTCCGCTTAATCAGGTTATTAAAGGGTGGACTGAAGGTGTTCAGCTGATGTCGATAGGTTCCAAGTATAAATTCTTCGTACCTTACACATTGGGTTATGGCGAACAAGGTGCCGGTGGTGGCGTAATTCCTCCCTACTCAACGTTGATTTTTGAGGTAGAGCTTCTTAATGTGAAGCCGTATAAAGAGCCGGTGAAAGTAGAGGAGGCAAAACAGGCAGAAACCAAAGCTCCTGCTAAAACGGCAAAAAAGCCGGCAGCAAAAGCCAAGAAGTAATTCGGGTCAAAGATAAATAACGAACGCCCCTGTATCGGAAGATGCAGGGGCGTTTCTTTCTCGTTGCCAGCGACAAAATTGTATAGTTTGTAAAAAACTTTTTATTTTTCTCTTTATTAGGCAAGGTTTTCTACTAACATTCATATTATTGGCACATGAAATAGTGGTTGGCCAATATGAAATAAAGCGCTATTTTTCTCTTTAGATTTTGGTTTTCTCTACAATTGACTATCAGTGCCAGTGATTATCCGGCATGTGTCATATTAAATTATGCTGGCAAGTTCATTTCACAATGAACGGGAGTGTTCTTTGGAGTTTGTCTGTCCTTTTTCGAAGATGATCTCTTTTCCTGAAAATGTTTGATATATTCGTTGCAATGATTCCTCTTATGGAGTAGTATCGCGGCGGATGTTCTTTTGGTTCTAAGCGTGTTATAGGTCTATCTCTTTGCTGTCTACTTGTAAATGTTTTCCATATCGGCAATTGATCAATGATTCGTTAGTGATTATACCTGCTCTTTAGATTGGAAAAATAAGGCCAACAACAAAGGCTTGGATAGTCTGTGAATAGTTAGACAGCCCCAAAGAGAGTGGCAATACATAAATTGAACGCACAAATGTATGGAAAAACAAATTTATGCATGTTCCATATTTACAAACCTGTTGTTTCATATTTACAAAATTTATTCTTTGCTGTTTTATGTGTTTGATTTTCAATGGTTATTTATGTGTAAAAATTGATGGTTTTTCGTGCGCCGTTTTTTTGCTGAAGCGTAATGAGAGAGCAATGGCTGGTCGGAGATGATGCTCTTGCGCGTCATTTAGCAGAAACTTAATTTAAAATTTGATAAGATAATTCATCGAATTTGTATCTTTGTAAATTATATTTCTTTTGTCGGGCATCCCTTGTTATTTGGTATTTGAGTATGTCTATGGCAGATGCAAAATGGCATACTCCTTTGTTCGTCATATCTAATTGTTAACCGTAATGCAGCATTTATATATAGCTACAGTCTTTGCCGGAGCATTGGTGTGTTTGCTGGCATCTCTGTTGCTGTTTGCCCGTT
>CAZFTY010000155.1:0-5999 GCA_964521835.1 uncultured Microbacter sp. | reverse complement strand
TTTATCTATAAAAGAACGCACCTGCATACCGATATATTTCCCCAAATCGGCATGGGTCTTTACATAATCATACGCCGAACCGATTTCGAGGCTACTCAATCGTTGCTTCCACTCGTCAGAATAGGGGACGGTATCGGCAACGATAATTTTATAATCGTATTTTCCGTCAGACTTCCTGACGAATTCACAATCCGCGATGTCAAGTCCATCGAGAGAAGTACCTGACATCAATCCAATAACCGCATGTGTAAGTGACTGTAACATAGATTGTGTCAATAAAATTCAAAAAAACGATTCATCGGTTTAGTTGTAGATGACAAATTTACAGGATTTTTTTTAGTATATACCCCTTTTGAAAAAACAGAAGGTTATAATCCTATTAAAAATTCAGTAAGATTTTGTTCATGTGAAAAGTTAAGTTTCTTGCGCAATCTGTAACGAGCCATCTCAACACTTTTGACCGAAATATTCAACAACCCGGCAATCTCTTTCGATGAAATGTTCATCCGAATATACGCCGCCAGTTTCAGGTCAGAAGTGGTAAGACCAGGAAATTGGGAACTAAGCTTAACGAGATAGTTGTCGTGCGTTTTATTGAAACTCATTTCAAAGACCTTCCAGTCTTCATCCGGATTCTTATTTTTTTCAACGATATGCCTCAATCCCCTTAATTCTGATGTCGGAACTGTTTTACTAAGTACAAGCTTTGCAATTTCAGTATCCAGTTTATTCATCAGCTTATTTTTGTACAACATCGATTTTGTCACACGAGACAATTCGTCTGTCTGCGATTTTACCTGCTCCTGCAGAAGTCGATTCTCCATTTTGGCCAGCTCCTTCTCATGTTCGTACTCAATGCGCTTTTGCTCTTTTCCCCATCTGTGTTGTAAATATTTATAATAGGCCATAGCTGCTCCCGCGAGCAATAAAAGAACCAGACATAATCCGATCCAGCCCATATACCATGGAGGCAAAATAGTAATTCTAAGCTCCTGCGAATAATAAACCTCATTGGTACCGACAATGGTTGCTTTTACCTGAAAAACATAATCGCCCGCCGGCAGGTTTATAAACGTCGCAATATTATTCGAAGACGGGATGGAGTAATTCTCCGAGTTTCCTTTCAAACGGTAACTATACCGGATATTTCCCTCATTTTCGTAATCCGGCAAAGTAAAACGAACAAAAATAGTATTCTGCTTGTAAGGAAATTCTATCGCATGATTCTTATAATACTCCAACGGATTAGCCAAAAGAGCCGGTTTCATTACGTTGGTAAAGGTTCCAATATCTCTAAGGTACACCTGATTGGATTTAGTCTTGGGAGAGTATTTGGTATTCATCACGGCAAAACTATTCGATGTGCAAACCATATACGATCCATCGGTAATCTTCTCCACATCTTCATATCCCCGAATCAATTGTTTATTAAGAGATTCCATATTTCTGTGTTCAAGCGAGGGTCGTTGAGTCAGATAATTTTTAACACAGAAGAAACTACCTGACGTATAACACCACATATGGTCGGCATCAAGTTGTAGTCGATAAATGTTTGCATGCTTTGGCAAGACTCTGTTTATTGCAAGATCCGGAACAAATTTGTTCTGTGCGTAATCAAGTTTTAGAATGCCTTTTACGGCATCTACAACATAGACATTACCATTATAGGAATATACACCTCGCGCACTTGAATGAGCAATACCAATATCAGATAGTTGATTACTACTGTAGATTACATTGTCAAACGTCGGGTCGAATTTAACCTTGTAAAAGCCAGCCGACACACTTCCTATATATATATTATTATCCTTATCTCTTGCCAAAGAAGATCCGTCATAAGGAAATACAGCTTGCGCTTTAATTGTATACTTGTTCCCGTTTATATGCATCACACAAAGTCCGTCATACGTAAGAAACAAAACTGTTTTATCGTCAATTTTCAGCCACCGCGAAGCTCCACTCTTTGTATAAATGAAATTGCCCTGCGAGCCTTCAACAACATACACTCCTTTATTATGAGCACACAATAATTTATTTCCGACTACCAACATCGCCCACACCTGCCCCTGCGATTTGGGCATAAGTGTAAATGACAACTCTCTCTCGGGATATGCAAGATCGGCAACAGCACAACTGAACAATCCCTGATTGGTCGCAAAAAAGAGCCTCCCATTAAACTCCTGTACCTGATATACGGAACCTAAAACTCCTTTCGGATCCGGGAACGTACGAATGGGACTATTCATTTGAATATGGCAAATGCCGCGATCCAATCCTAACCACAAATTATTGGTTTGGTCGGAAAAAACACTTAGCACCGTGTTATTAGGCATCCCCTTGGGCTTATTGATAGTTGACAAAATGTTCCCATTATGATCGGTAATGAGTAACCCACTCAGAATAGTACCAAAGGCATATTTCCCTCCGGGTAAAGAGGTCATGCTAAATATTTGGTTTTTAATCAGAAAATCATTACAGGGGAATGTACATTGACTAATCCGCCCATTTTCCATCATATAAAGTCCTTTATCGATGGTTGCAATCAAAACAGAATTGGCAGAGTATGGTTCAATGCCATACACACAGTCTCCGGTAAAAAGTTCACCTCCGGGAATTCCAATAAGTTTATCCTCTTTGATCTCCATCAGGCCAAGGACCTTCTCTTGAGCAAAAAGGCGGTCGTTCGCGCGAAAAAGAAATTGAAACCGGTTGGGTGCCGGTATAATCGAAATGGATTTTGTTTGCGTGTTATACTTATATATATTTTTGAAGCTATGGAAATAGACGGAATTTCGAAACGGTACGATTTTCCATATCTCTTCGTCGGCAAAATGCAAGTTGGATGCTTTTGTAAGGGAAGTATATTTCAGCTTTCGGGTAGAGATGTTTTCCTCCCAATAACCAAATTCATTGCGCACTCCCGTATAAATCCGCTGATCTTCCGTAATGGCAATACTTCGTACGTTGGATAAATTTTTAGATAAAGGATAGAGTGTCCATTGGCTTCCATCATATTCCAGCAAGCCCGCAGAATTGGCAAAATACATATACCCCTTTTTGTTCTGCGCAATAGCCCATGTCTGGTTGGCTGCATTATAGATGTTTTTGTCAAAATAGGTGATTTTGGGGACACATACATTTTCTATTTTGTTGATACTGGCAAGTATTTTTGTTTCGGAAATTAAAGAAATGCAAAATACTGTAACATAAACACATAGTTTCATGAGGCATTTGAATAATAAGGTTAATCTGCTATTCTAAATCGAAAAACACAAAACAAAGATATGATATAACTTTGACATAACTCAAAATATATATAATTTATTTTTTTTACCGCTGATTATTAATTATTTGAAATTATCATTGTAGAGTTAAAATATAGGCAATATTAGCCCTCTATAGAGGTTTTGTAGAGGTAACAAAATTACCATAGATGTATTTATGCATATACTTTTGCAGTAAAAATTATTTAATCGGATATAGAGTTACCCGTTTAGATGCATTACAAGCATATTGTTTAATCTTCTTGCATTATCGATTATAAATTCACGGAGATACTTATTGTACTTTATTCTTGCAATATTTGTTTCATATTAGTATTTTTTTCGGGGTACTTTATCCGGATTGTAAGCAAACAGCACTAAAACAATCGATTAAATAATTATAAGTAAAGGAGCTTCATCATTTTCTCAAACAATAATAATTAATTTTAAGTTCAACCTGCTTAGTCCGTGTTCATGGACGAAGCATAATTCTAAACCTATGAAGAAACGAGTGATTTTTGTTTTGCTTATTTTGTTCTGTATGGGCAAAGTAATGGCACAAAACATTTCGGGTGTGGTTTATGACACAAAAAATGAACCATTACCGGGCGTTACTGTTGTCATTAAAGGAATGACAAAAGGCAGTATCACTGATTTAAACGGCAAATTTTCCATCAGTGTTCCGGATGCAGCAAAAAAAACATTAGTATTTAGCTACATTGGATTTCTGACAATAGAGAAACCTATTGGAGCCCAAAAGGAAATCTCTGTTGTGATGGAAGAAGACACTAAAAAATTGGAAGAAGTTGTCGTTGTAGGGTATGGTACTCAGAAAAAAAGTGTAGTAACCGGAGCTATTGCAAGCGTAAGATCCAAAGATATGGAAGGAGTTGCCATTCCGCGTATCGAAGATGCACTGAAAGGAAGAACCGCAGGAGTTACAGTAATACAATCATCTGGAGCACCCGGTACATCATCAACCGTCAACATACGTGGTGTTGCATCTATCAATTCATCATCTCCCCTTTATGTGGTAGATGGAATTCCTTTCAACGGAGGACTCGATCAAATAAACAAATCGGATATTGAATCCATTGAAGTATTGAAAGATGCTGCCTCAGCAGCAATTTATGGAACTGCTGCCGCTGCTGGTGTTATTCTGATCACGACTAAGAAAGGAAAAAGCGGAGACATCAAAGTTAACTTAAGTTCCTATTATGGAATTCAGGCTCCAGAACGCAAACTGAAATTACTTAATGCAACAGAATACGCCACCTTGCGCAACGAAGCCAGCATAAATGCGGGTGGCTCTGCTATTTTTTCAGACCCTTCATCATTAGGAAAAGGAACTGACTGGCAATCTGCCGTTTTCAATTACAGCGCACCGATTCAAAACCACGAGCTCAGCATAAGCGGCGGGGGTGATAAATCTACATTTTTCACTTCATTCGGATATTTTGATCAAACAGGAATTGTAGCTTCTGATGTTTCAAGCTATAAACGATTTACGCTCCGTTTAAACTCAGATCATAAAATTAAAAAATGGCTCACAATCGGACAAACATTCAGCTATGGCTATACACGATCAAAGGCAGCTGTTGCAGAAAATGATTACTATGGTAATGTTTTATCATCAGCTATTAGTCTGGATCCTGTAACACCGACTATATATGCAGACAAAAACATACCAGTACCCAATCCATATGCCGTGAAAGATGACAATGGTTATTATTATGGTATATCGTCCTATGTGGGTCAGGAGATGATAAATCCTCTGGCATTTATGCATGTCAACAAAGACAATTATAATTATAGCCACAACTTCAGTGGAAATGTTTATGTACAATTAGAACCAATTAAAGGACTGGTATACCGGTCATCTCTTGGTGGAAAAATGGCTTTCTGGGGACAAGAAAAATACACCCCTCTGTATTACTACAGTTCTACACAAATGAACACAAGTCAAAATTCTTATTACAGGGAAAGAAAGCAAAACCTTGCATATACCTTTACCAATACACTTTCGTACAGCCACAAAATCAATGATCATACATTTACGGCTCTTGTGGGTACAGAGATAAGAGATATTACAGAAACGGGAACTGGAACAACCTATCAAGGCATTCCGGCTACTTCTCTGAAAGATGCTTCAATGAATGTGTCTATCAACAGAGATAATATTTTAGCATACGGATATGAGTCGCAACCATACAGGCTATTATCCTATTTTGGAAGAGTTAACTACGACTACCAGAATAAATATGTAATAACTGGGATTATCCGAAGAGACGGATCTTCTCATTTTGGATCCGATAATGCTTTTGGTAACTTTCCATCAGCTTCTGTAAGATGGAATATCAATAATGAAAATTTCTGGAAAACCAATGACATTATAGATGCTCTGGATGTTCGTATTGGTTATGGAGTTAATGGTAACGACAATATAGATCCATTCAAATACACCTCTCTGGTGAAAAGTGTTGGTGGGGCAATGTTTGGCAACAATCAGTTTTATTACGGGTATGCTCCGGTGTCTCCTGCCAACCCTGAATTGAAATGGGAAGGGACTACTCAAATCAACCTTGGAATTGATGCTGTTTTGTTCAGAAATCTATCGGTAACTCTGGATTTGTATAAAAAGAAAACAAAAGACATGCTGATGAGTCAGAAATTACCTGGTTATGTCGGCAACACAGATGATCCTGTAGCAAATATTGCTTCAATGGACGGGAAAGG
>CAZFTY010000154.1:0-6007 GCA_964521835.1 uncultured Microbacter sp. | reverse complement strand
CCGGGCGAATGCCACCCGCGGCTGCCCGAAGCCGTCAAGGACTGCGTGCTCATGTTCACAGAACTCGACCGGCTGGCTCGTGGCGAAGAGTCGGGCTACCGTGAGGAGCTGATGCGCCATTTCAGTATGTCGGCCGACAAGGTGAACGCCCACGCCCACCATTTGCTCAAAGAGATTCTTCACGACTACTCCTCCTTCTCCATCAACACCATCGACCGCTTTTTCCAGCAGGTATTGCGTAGCTTTACCCGCGAAATCGGTCTGCACGGAGGCTATAACATTGAGATCGATACCGACGAACCGCTGACAACGGCTATCGACGGACTGCTCTTTTCGCTCGACCAGAAAGAGAACCGGCTGCTACTCGACTGGTTGATGCAGTTTGCCCGCGAACGCATCGAAAATGGTAAGGGGTGGGACATCCGCTTCGCTATCCGCTCGCTGGCCGGAGAGATTTTTAAAGAGCGTTACAAAAAGAAATTGCCGCTGGTACGCGAAAAGCTGCACAACCGCGACTTCCTCAACGGATACCGGCAAAAACTCCATGCCATCACCTCCCGTTTCGAGAAAGAGTTGAAACAGACCGGCGAAGAGGCACTTGCACTGATGGCACATCACAACCTGACCCCGACCGACTTCAAAGGTGGAAGTCGCTCGGCATTGTTTACCTTCGAGAAACTAGCTGCGAGCGAAGTAAAAGAGCCTTCGAATACCTTTCTGGCCTTGGCGGGCAATCCCGATAACTGGTGCACAAAAACGGCTCCGGCGAAAGCGCAGATCGAAGCGGCATACCACGACGGACTGAATGCGCTTGTTGAGAGAACCGCTTCTTTATTTGGTGAAGCCTTTGTTGAATACAAGACTGCCGACACCATCGGCCAGCATCTTTATGCGTTGGGCATCCTCTCCGACATCGACAGCCGCATCCGCCTCGACTCGGAAGAGAACAACCGCCTGCTGTTGAGCGATACCACCGAGCTGCTCAATCAGATCGTGGACGGCAGCGATACGCCATTCATCTTCGAGAAAACGGGAGTACACATTCACCACCTGATGATGGACGAATTTCAGGATACCTCGGCCATGCAGTGGCAAAATTTCAAACCGTTGATGGATAACAGTCTTGCCTCGGGCAACGAGAACCTGATTGTGGGCGACGTGAAGCAGAGCATCTACCGCTGGCGCAACTCCGACTGGCGACTACTCGACCGTCAACTCTTCGACGATTTCGCTAATGGACAGATTCACGAGGAGTACCTCAACGACAACTGGCGGAGTTGCCGCAACGTGATCGATTTCAACAACCTTTTTTTCGACCGCGCCTCGCTTTTTATGCAGCAACTCTTCAACGACGATCTGCCCGAGCACTATCAGGGAGATCTCGACCATCGTCTGCACGATGCTTACAAAGGATTGTTCCAGCACTACTCGCCCAAAGCTGGCGAGGGGCATGTCGAGGTGCGTTTCGTGAATAACGAAGAGAAACAGTGGAAAGGAAATGCGCTGGCTCAACTGCCCGCCATTATCGAACAGTGGCAGGACAAAGGCTTCGCGCTCCGCGATATGGCGGTATTGGTACGCCGAAACAGCGAGGCCACCGAAGTGGTGGAATACCTGCTACAATACAAAAACAGAGAACCGGCCCGCGAAGGCTACCGCTACGACGTGATTTCCAACGAAGCATTAGTCATTGGCAACTCGCTGGCGGTGCGTTTCGTTATCGAAGCTCTCCGTTACATTCTGCGTCCCGACGACAAACTGTTGCAAACCCTCGTGCCCTATCTTTATTTTGTATTGCATCAGGGGAAAGCGCCACACGAAGCACTTGCTGCCTGTTTCGACGATCCAGACAGAGAGAACACGCAAGTCGTTCGCGACGAACTGACGCGACTTATCAACGGAGGCACCAATCGCTCCATTTTTGAACTGAGCGAAGAGTTGATCTATCTTTTCGGATTGAAAAACAGCGAGGGGGAGGATGTCTATCTGCAAGCATTTCAGGACATGGTGCATCAGTACTCTATCAAGGAGTCGGCGGACATTGCTTCGTTCCTCGAATGGTGGGAGGAGAAGGGTGCGCAAAAGACCATCGCCTCGCCCGAAGCGCAGGATGCCATCCGCGTGATTACCGTTCACAAGTCAAAAGGGTTGGGTTTTGAAGCGGTGGTAATGCCCTTTGCCGACTGGTCGCTCGACAACAACAACCGCGACATCATCTGGTGCGAACCGACGGTGGCTCCCTTCAGCGAACTGGAACTTACGCCGGTGCAGTACTCCTCGTCGCTGGCAAAAACCATCTTCGCCGCCGATTATTTTGAGGAGCGCATGGCCTCGTTTATCGACAACCTCAACGTGGCCTATGTCGCCTTTACCCGGGCTAAACAGGAGCTTATCCTGTTAGCGCCGCAATCCAAGCCAAACGCCAAAGGCGAAATCAAGGTGAGTTCGCTCGCTACCCTACTCCACCGCTGCATAACCGACGAGTTGCCCTCCGACAATATTCCGGCAGATGCGCAAGAGACTTGCCGTTCGTTCGCCCCGTTCTGGAACAATGAATCGCTGACGTTGAAAATGGGAAATACAGCACAACAATCGACAAAAGAGCGGAAAGATTTGCAGGTGCACTATCCTTATGCACAAGCCATCGCACCCATCAGCCCCATTGCCGTGAAATACAAGGGAACGGATTATTTAGACAAAGAGGCCTCATCGCGAACATTGTCCATCAACTACGGATTGCTGATGCACGAGGTGCTGCACAACATCCGACACGAAGGCGACGAGCAGCGTGCCATTGCCGACATGGAACGTACGGGGCGCATCACGGCAGGCGAAAAAGAGGAGATTACCGCCATGTTCGACCGGTTTTGGAAGATCGAGGGTATCCGTCCGTTCTTTGCCCCCGGCCTGCGCATCCTGAACGAGACATCCATCTTTACTCCCGACGGCAAGACCTACGTACCCGATCGGGTAGTTCTTTCCAACGGACATGCCACCATTATCGACTACAAGTTCGGACACGAACAACCCCGCTACCGCAAGCAGGTGCTCAACTACAAAAGTCTGGTGGAGAAAATGGGCTATCCAGCCACAGCTTACCTGTGTTATGTGGAGCAGAACAAGCTGGAGGAGGTGGAGTGAATCGGTTTGAACGCGAATTATCCTAAACAGAGTGACCGCCAAACACCGGAGGTGTTGTCCAATAATAACGTCGGGATTTATCCCGGCGGGAAAGGTAATTTCATTTTGGTATCACGCTGTAAGCGTTTCCCTACAAGCGGGAGACCGCTACGCGGTTCTTCGAGGCGATTCTACTTGTGCTTACACCCCGATGAATCGGGGCGTTATTGTTGGGTTACGCCTTTGGCGTAGAAAACCTGTTCAGGCTTTCTATCGTCCCGATGGGACTTGGATCCATCCTCTACTCTTTCTTGCTATAAACCTTTCGTCCCTGACGGGACTTTTTTGACGGATGATATAAAATCTGTCCGAACACAAATAACGCAACCAAACGCAAATCAGCTGCGACGATTTGTGAGATTTGCGTTATTCGTGTGCTGTGGTTGGCAGTTCAGGGCCAGCGGCACGGCAGGTTTATAGCATTCTGCCCACACACGAAACAGAGTGCCGCAGGTACGGAAGAAAAAAACAGCTCCGATGAAGTTGAGTCATCGGAGCTGTTGAATTATTTATCAAACTATCCTTCTATGTATTCGGTGTCATGATATGCCCCGGAAATATTACAAATGAAAGGTACCTGAATTCGCCCCTTTACCTTATTTTCTGTTCGTGTACCAATCGTACATCCGTTGTACACCCTCTTCGATGTCTATTTGGTGATGCCATCCCAACGCGTGTAGTTTGGATACATCGGTTAGTTTGCGCATGGTACCATCGGGTTTGTCACTATTGAAGAAAAGCTCGCCTTTATACCCAACGGTCTTAACAATCAATTCGGCCAGACCGCGGATCGAAATCTCTTTACCTGTACCAATGTTGATATGACAATTGCGAATATCCCGGTCACCGGATTGATAGGTATCCTTGAAATCTACATGTTCCATCACGAAAACGCTGGCATCGGCCATCTCTTCGCTCCAGAGGAATTCGCGCAGAGGAGTGCCTGTGCCCCACAATTCCACCCGCATAGCTGTAATACCGTATTTACGTAAAACGGCAAGAATCTCTTCTTTTGCACTTTTGCCCGATACACCTTCCACCGGACGCAAATCGAGATCTGAGCGAATGCCATCCCAGTTATCTTCATTGAGACACTTGCCCAGATGAATCTTACGAATCATGGCAGGCAGCACATGACTACGCTCCAGATCGAAGTTATCATTCGGCCCATAAAGGTTGGTCGGCATTACCGCGATATAGTTGGTACCGTATTGAAGATTGAAACTTTCGCACAGCTTTAGGCCTGCAATTTTCGCAATGGCATAAGGTTCGTTGGTGTATTCGAGCGGAGCAGTCAGCAGTTCCGTCTCTTTGATAGGTTGCACGGCATCGCGCGGATAAATGCAGGTACTGCCCAGAAAGAGCAATTTCTTTACTCCATGGCGAAAACTCTCTCCAATCACATTTTGCTGAATCTGCAGATTTTTGTAGATAAAATCAGCCCGATAAAGACTGTTGGCCATAATGCCTCCCACGTGAGCAGCCGCCAAAATCACATAATCGGGTTGTTCGGTATCGAAAAAATCACGAACCGCAACGCCGTCCAGTAGATCAAGCTCGTTATGGCTTTTACCCACCAAGTTGGCGTATCCCTTTTGTTTGAGGTTATTCCAAATAGCCGACCCCACTAATCCGTGATGACCAGCAACATATATTTTTGCTTGTTTGTCCATAGTCCAAAATGGCTAACGGTAAAGGGTAAAAGGTACACGGAGAGCCTGCAAACTATCTTTAGGGTAAAAAAACTAAATTGAAACATGCGTTGTGTTTCAGTCTTTAGTTACTGTTCATCAACCTTTTCCCATTCACCTTTGACCTTGTACCTGTTATTTTAGTTATGCAGTTTCTTTACAAACTTCATGTCATGTTCCACCATGATGCGCACCAGTTCCGGGAAAGGCGTTTGTGTCGGATTCCAGCCCAGTAGGGTGCGTGCTTTGGTTGGATCGCCCAACAGCTGTTCTACTTCGGCAGGACGGAAATATTTCGGATCTACTTCGACCAATACGTTTCCGGTGGCTACGTCGATTCCTTTTTCATCAACACCACTACCTTCCCAGCGCAATTCGATACCTGTC
Source organism: uncultured Microbacter sp. (assembly GCA_964521835.1). Taxonomy (GTDB): domain Bacteria; phylum Bacteroidota; class Bacteroidia; order Bacteroidales; family Paludibacteraceae; genus Microbacter. The sequence goes on along the minus strand of CAZFTY010000154.1, from coordinate 749 downwards.
TCTTTGAATGCCAATGTGGCGAATTCGCGTACGGTGTGGTATTCACCCGTGGCAATTACAAAGTCCTCGGGGGTATGGTGTTGCAGGATTAGCCACATACACTCCACATAATCTTTGGCATAGCCCCAGTCGCGGAGCGAATCGAGATTGCCTAAATATAGTTTGTCCTGATACCCCTGAGCGATACGTGCCGCTGCCAGCGTGATTTTGCGGGTAACGAAAGTTTCGCCGCGACGTTCGCTTTCGTGGTTAAACAAGATTCCGTTGACAGCAAACATGCCATAACTTTCACGGTAGTTTTTGGTGATCCAGAAACCATATTGCTTGGCAACGCCGTACGGAGAGCGGGGATAAAATGGTGTAGTCTCTTTCTGAGGAACTTCTTGCACCAGTCCGAACAGTTCGGAAGTAGATGCCTGATAAATCTTGGTCTTTTTCTCCAGTCCGAGGATCCGTACTGCTTCCAACATACGTAAAGTTCCTACGGCATCTGCTTCGGCAGTATATTCGGGGACATCGAACGAAACTTTCACATGGCTTTGCGCGGCAAGATTGTAAATCTCGTCAGGTTGAGTCTCCTGAATGATACGGATTAGGGAACTGCTGTCGGTCATATCCCCGTAATGAAGGTTGACTAAGCGGGTACGCTTCATATCACGCACCCATTCATCGAGGTAGAGATGTTCGATGCGGCCAGTGTTAAACGACGAAGAGCGACGCAAAATGCCATGCACTTCGTATCCTTTTTC
>CAZFTY010000153.1:0-6030 GCA_964521835.1 uncultured Microbacter sp. | reverse complement strand
AGCGGAATCGGAGACAAATGCCTGAATCTCGCGTTCGCGATCGACGACCAAACGAACAGCCACCGACTGCACACGACCGGCCGACAGTGACGATTTCACCTTGCGCCACAACACGGGCGAAAGTTCAAAACCCACGATGCGGTCGAGAATACGGCGCGCCTGCTGTGCATTGACTAAATCGATATCGATATCACGGGGAGTCTCGATAGCTTTGAGAATAGCCGTTTTGGTAATTTCATGAAAAACAATACGGCGAGTCTTCTCTTTCTTGAGTTTCAACGCCTCGAACAGATGCCATGCAATAGCCTCTCCCTCGCGGTCCTCATCGGAAGCCAGCCAGACAACTTCTGCCGCCTCCGCTTCTTTTTTCAACTCACTGACTAATTTTTTCTTGTCTGTCGAGACATTATAAATAGGTTTGAAGCCATGTTTGACATCGACCCCAAAATCGTGTTCGCTCAGATCGCGGATATGCCCAAAACTTGACATGACGGTATAATCTCCGCCCAAAAATTTTTCAATCGTTTTCGCCTTGGCCGGCGACTCAACAATGACCAGGTTTTTCGACATATCTCATTATTTTTTTGAAATAATTTATAAACAAATCCCTGAATACCCATCAATTAAAATCTGATATTCAACGACATATCGCATAAGCATCCAAACGGAGTGCCACACATTAATTGGCTGCAAAGTAACAAAATGTATTGCGTAACTGCCAAATTTTCAGCATTATTTTTTATAAATATAAGATTGACATTTCATTTCACATCTAACAGTTGCACAGGGCAATAATTATAACATATTGTCAATCTGCAAATTAAAATACAACACATTTTCAGGATCCATGCTTACAAGTTTTTATTTTTTATCAACCGAAACAATGATTTTGACACAAAAGTAGCCGTAAAGGAAAAAGATGTACCTTTGTGAAGTCTCGAATTAATATGTAAGAAGCACAAAAACTGTCGAATTGCACTACCCTCTATTCACAAAATAATGAAGCAAAAAGAATTCATCGGTACCATTCTCCTCTTTTCGTTGTTGCGAATCATATTGACATCCTGCATGGGGCTGATGCCTCAGGATGCATACTATTGCTACTACGGCGACCATCCGGCACTCTCCTATTTCGACCATCCGCCCATGATCGGGTACCTGCTTCATCTGGCAGTAGCCGTCTTCGGCAAATCGGCTTTTGCACTCCATGCAGCCGATTTTCTGGTAACATCGGGCACATTGTTTTTTCTATACCTTTTTCTACGCAGAATACTCCACGACGAGGATCTCAAACGAGCCTTTATACTGATTATTACCGCCCCATTTATCACGCTTTTGTGTATCAACAGCACGCCCGACGTACCGCTGCTCTTTTTCTGGTCGTTAAGCCTGTTACTTATTCACAAAGCTGTTGTTGACGGCAAATGGTATTTCTGGTTCTTAGCTGGCCTCACGTCCGGACTGGCATTCGACAGTAAATACACCGCCGTATTTCTCGGATTCGGTCTTTTTGTCTATCTGCTTTGTTCAAAAGAGCACCGCAAAAATCTGATCAACGGACAGTTCATCCTGTTCGTCATCGCATTTGCAGTTGCCTGCCTGCCCGTGGTAATCTGGAACTACCAAAACGATTTTATTTCGCTCAAATATCAATCGACCGAACGGGCATCGACCCTATCGACCGGATTTGAATTTGAACCGCGCCTGTTTCTGGGCTATTTCGGCACCCAGTTGGCACTGGCGCTACCAGTCTTCTTCCTGCTTATCTTCCGGGCATCTTTCGATACGCTCAAAAAAATCTTCTTGCGCAAACCGATCCCCGAATACCAACTCTTTTCGGCTTCATTCGCCCTGCCACTGTTCCTCTGTTTCACCGCGATTGCCTTTATTTACTGGGTAAAAATAAACTGGCTGATGCCGGTTTATCTCACCGCCACGGTACTGGCAGTTCCCTATTTCAAAACAGACAAAGTCATTCGCTGGCAAACCGGGTTCTCCATCATACTACACCTCGTCGCGTTTGTCGAACTGGCATGGATGCCCGTTCCGGTCAATTCGGACGATACCTGGTGGGGATGGAACAAACTGGCAAAAGAGGTGCGGACGGTAAAAGCAAAACATCCCGGCTACTTTATCTTTTCCGACGACTCGTACAAAACCTCGGCCGCACTTAACTTTTACCTTCCCGAACATGTCTACGGCGGCAACCTGATAGAAAAACATGGTTTTCAATTTGCCCTCGACGATCGGAATGTGCAGTCGCTCGCCGGGCAAAACGCCATTTATGTCTCTTCGGAAATGAATAAGCGCAAACGTCGCGACGAAGGCAAAGTGCAGAATATGCTGCAACGATACTTTACAACCGTCACGCCTCTCGACAGCATTATTCTCAGAAACGATAAAGGCGTCGTTCAACGCAAATTTGAGGTGCTCGAATGCAAAGGGTACCGGCCACCGACAGGAAACAGGCTGTATCCATAATCACAAATCACAGATCGCCATGAAACATAACGCATCATTTGCCAAAATAAAAGCGATAGATCTCCACAAGTTTGTGCCCCGCATGGCTCACAAAGGCACTTCGCCCGGCACAGTCGAATATATCGGGAAGCCCCGTCAGGAAAAGATCGGAATCGATGTGATTGCCTACGACGAAGCGAATGTGGATGAGAAGAAGATGGCATCGCTTGCTGATCTGAAAGCGGAAATGGATTCTCCCGCATTGAAATGGATCCGGATTTCGGGGGTGCACAACGCCGAATTTCTGAATCAGTTGGGAGAACAGTTCTGCATCAACCCGCTCGATGTGGAAGCGATTGCCAATACCACCCAGCGCCCGATCATGATAGAACGCGACGACTATATTTTTGTGGTGCTGAAATCGCTCCAACTCGAAGCCGGAACGAATGAAGTAATCATCGAGCAGGTGAGTATAATTCTGAGCGACCGGTATGTCATCTCGTTTCACGAAACGACCCCTGCGTTGTTTGAGCCGCTGCGCAACCGGATATATGCCTCCAAAGGACGCATCCGGCGCTTTGCCACCGACTACCTGCTGTTTGCCCTTTGCGACATTATTATCGATCAATATTTTTCGTTGCTTGAAAACATCGGAGAAACGATAGAGACAACCGAAGACGAACTGATTATATCGCCGGCAAATGCCAATCAGGAGGGAATTTACAAACTGAAACGAAGACTCGTCTATGCCAAGAAGATGATTTGGCCGACACGGGAGGTTGTTTCCGCCCTGCAGGTTTCGGAACACGAACTGATAAAAGAGGATACGAAGATTTTTTTTCGCGACATTTACGACCACACGGTGCAATTGATCGAAAGTCTGGACAGTCTGCGGGAGATTACCTCGGGGATGATGGATCTTTACATGTCGGCCGTAAGCAACCGGTTGAACGAGATTATGAAAGTGCTCACCATCTTTTCCGCCCTTTTCATTCCCATCACATTTCTAGCGGGTGTTTACGGCATGAATTTCAAAAACATGCCCGAAACCGGTTGGAAGTATAGCTATCTGGGATTTTGGATTGCGGTCGTCCTCATTTCCGTTTGCATGCTCTTCTACTTCAAACGAAAGAGGTGGTTCTGACTACCGGCCGAACAACAGTTTCCGGACAATAGGAATCCGGTTGATGACAGCAATCGTGCCCCATGTAGCCAGAGATGCGAAGACAAACACCAGCACTATTTCCACATTGCTACGAGCAAGACTTGTTGCTGCTAAGTAGTCCGTCAACAAATATATCCAGGCAAAGTGAGAAGCATAGACCGAAAGCGTATTGACCGAAAGCCACTGCACCACGGCATTACTTTGTTTGAAACGTCGGCTCAACAGGAATAACAGTACAAGAATCGGAACGGGCGTCAACATTCGGATGGCAAGAGCGTATAACGAATCCGCCTCGTGAGAAATAGGCATGCCGAATGCGTTCACCGCACCCACACGGGTCCACGCCATTTCGAGCAATACCGCCAAACCCATCAATACCACAACACCCCATCCTCCGATCTTATCAGCAAACCGATATTGCCGCATCCAGCAACCCAATAAAAAGAAGGAATAATAAAATGCCACAAATCTCAAACCGTACCAAGTAAACCCGGGATCAAACGACGCTCCTACCTGCAGCAAAACGACCAATGCGATGGAGAGTAAATAAAAATAGCGACTTTGGCGCAAAAAGAAATAGACGACATCGATCAGATAGAGCGTCCACAAGAACCACAAGCCACCTCGTCCCGGTGATTTGAAAATATCCAGATAATAACCCGGAAGAATAGTCCAATGGCCAATTTGAAGATCGAATCGACGGTAATAAAAAGAGTAGAGCACCATCCAGACCAGAAAGGGAATCATCAGCAATTTGAATTGCTTCCACAAAAAGCCGACTTTTTTCCCGGGGGATATAAGATAACCGCTGATAAAAATAAAAAGCGGCATATGAAACGAATAAATTCCACGAAAAACGATATTCGAATCAAAATCGGGGCCTAACGAATATTGAATGGCGTGACCCACCAACACCAACACAATAGCAAATGCCTTCAACCAATCGATACCATAATCCCGTACTCTCTGCTCCACCATACTATTTCGTTTTGGGAAAGAATATTGCTTTCAGGCTTTTACGAAAGACAATAATGTGAATTGCAATCAACCCGAATAGGGTAAATCCGCAAAATTCGTGCAATTCGCCCACATCAAAGCCATGGAATTCGGCGGCCATCAAAACGATGGTTGAAATCTGCAAAATAGCTACTGTCAGCAGAAGCGCAAGGCTCACCTGACGAATCAATCTGTTTCGTTTAATCTTCTCCATCTTTATTGTGTATTTGGTTCTGTTTTTCTTCATCCTGCAGATGGCAAAAATCCTGCGGTTCTACATGAATGTATATTTCGCTCCGCTTTATCTGATCCATCAGCCTGTGCTCTATCCGGTCGCACAGTTCATGCACATCGCGCAGACTCAAATCGGGATCCAGATGAATATTGAATTTGATAAACGTATCGGCACCGGCTGTACGCACCTTGAGATGGTGATACAACTTGACCTCCGGAAATGAATTCAGAGTTTGTTCCACCAATGTAATGGTCTCCTCCGGAGCCTTATCGAGCAACACGTCTACCGCTTTTTTTCCAAGACGAAACGAGACGAACAACACAATAACCGCCACCAACAACGCCGCAATGGAGTCGGCAAAATAGAATCCGAAGTTGGCGCAAATCAGGCCGAACAACACCACGGAAGAACTCCACACATCGGTCGAGAAGTGAAGCGCATCCGCCTCCAACGCCTGACTGTTGTGTTTCTTGGCCACTTTATACAAAGCCCGCGAACGCGACACATCCACCACGATGGAACTGATCACCACCACATAACTCCAAACCGATATTTCGATATGTGTATTGCCGGTTACCAAACGGTCGATAGCCTCAGACACAATCCACACACAGGTTATTAGCAAGAGGATGGTTTCGATAAAGGCCGAAAAATTCTCTATTTTACCATGCCCGTAGTTGTGTTGCTTATCGGCCGGTTTATCGGATATACGCACCGAAAAGAACGTAATTACCGCCGCCACCAGATCGAGTCCGGAGTGCAGCGCTTCCGACAAAATACCCAAACTACCCGTCAGGATCCCGACGACAAGCTTGAAGCTCGTTAAAAAGATAGCAGCAAGCACCGAAAGCAGTGCCACCCTGTTTTTTTCCTTCTTCATGTTCAACCGTTCGTTATAAAATATATTTTTCTCGCAAAGCCGCAAAGAAAAAATTTCCAGTTTGCGCCTCTACGCCTTGCGTGAGAAAATAAGTCGCAAAAAAACGACAAATCGTTTTTTCTATCTATTAATTTGATTTACTACAACACATGCGCTTTTGCAACGAGATGTCGATGTTATATTCTTTCGAAAATTACCCTGGGAATCAGCCGCAGGATCAGCGCCACATACCGCCAACGCTTCGTGACATAAACAACCTCTCTCTTTTGTTGCACTGCCCTTACAATCTGAGCG
>CAZFTY010000152.1:0-6111 GCA_964521835.1 uncultured Microbacter sp. | reverse complement strand
ATCACAGTATCGTTACTGTCCGTGATCCGGAAATTTCGGGTCGTAGCAGCTCTGCCGACCGCTTCTACCCAGGTTTCTATGTTAATCCACTCTCTCCATTTGGGGAAACGGTGCATTTCGATAGCCATTCGGGATACCACCCAGGTACGGTTCTCCGTATTCAATTTCTGCATTCCAAAGCCATTTTCGTCGGCCGATTTTCCGGCAGCCTGCAAAATCAGATCCCCCAGTGCGGGTAAAGATACCTGTTCCCTGAAATCGCAATCCTGCGGACTAAGTTGAAAAGTATATTTACCTGTTACCGTCATACCTGTTAATTTCGCCTTTCCTTACAATATGAAGTATTGAAAATGGGCTTTGTTGTAAATTGAAAGCAAAATTTCGTGCAAAGATATGCTTTTTTAAGCAAAATGCATTCATGCCTCATGAAAAACTTTAGGCGAGATAGGCCTTATTAACGTTTTCGTCTGGCGCGTGGTTTTTCGACAGATCTACCGGGCTGTTTGTCGAAGGCAGCATTTCTGTTTCCCAACAATCTATCTATCAGATCGGGTCGGTTTAGCGCCCTCAACTCTTTCAGTATAGTTTGCCTGAATTCAGGCTTGTACCAGAAAAAGAACTGCTGTTGCGCCTTTTTCTCGTTTGCCGATTTGGGAGTAAACACCGGCTCACCGGTGTACGGATTGATTCCGGTATAATAAATTTCGGTTGCCAACGTCATGGGTGTCGGGGTAAAATCCTGCACCTGCTCCAATTTAAAATTCAATGATTTCGTTTCGATGGCCAGTTCCGCCATGCTTTCGGTAGAGCAACCGGGATGGCTCGAAATGAAATAGGGAATTAATTGTTGGTTCAGCCCCTCCTCCCGGTTTATTTTTTCAAACTGCCGGTAAAACTCCCGGAACAGGTTGAAAGAGGGTTTACGCATAAACTTCAACACCGCGTCCGAGGTGTGTTCGGGTGCCACCTTCAACCGGCCCGAAACGTGATGGGCAATGAGTTCGCGGGTATAGGCAGCAAGCGATTTGTCTGTGTCGCCATTGCCTGTCCGGTGCAGCAACAGATCGTAACGGACTCCGCTCCCGATAAAACTTTTTTTGATGAAAGGCAACGAATCGACTTTTTTGTAGAGTCTCAACATGCGCGAATGGTCGACATTCAGGTTGCGACAAACGGCAGGATAGATGCAGGAGGGTCGCTTACACTTCAGGCACTGCTCTTCATCAACTCCCTTCAGTCCGTACATGTTGGCCGACGGCCCACCCAAATCGGACAGGTAACCTTTGAAGCCGGGCATTTTGCCGATCAGCTTCACCTCGTTGAGAATGGACTCTTCCGAACGTGAGATCACCTGCTTCCCCTGATGCATGGAGATGGTGCAAAACGCGCACCCGCCAAAGCATCCGCGGTGGGTGTTGACCGAGAAACGAATCATCTCGAATGCAGGGATGGGTTTGTCCTTGTATTTCGGATGAGGTAACCGGGTGTAGGGCAGCTCAAAAGCAGAATCGACCTCATTTTGCGTCCATGAGGTGTACGGCGGGTTTACCACCACTGTGCGGTTCCCCTCTTTTTGAGTCAACCGAGAGGCGACAATTTTGTTCGACTCCTCCTCTATTATTTTAAAATTCTTTGCCGAGTTCCGTTTATCTTTCAGGCAGGCCTCATGCGGCAAAAGAGCGATGGTTGGCATCTCGGGAAGTTCGTCGAGAGCCTCTTTTCCTTTGGCGACGAATGCCGTTTGCGGAATATCGCGAATCGTTGAAATATCGGCATTATTTTCGAGGCGTTGCACTATCTCCCGTATCGATTTTTCTCCCATCCCATAGACGAGCATGTCGGCCTTGCTGTCGAGTAAAATGCTCCGTTTGTAGCTATCCGACCAGTAGTCGTAGTGCGAGAAGCGTCGCATGGAAGCCTCGATTCCACCGATCACTACAGGTATTTCAGGAAAAAGTTGTTTGAGAATTGTGGAGTAAGTAATGGTGGCGTAGTCGGGACGAAAGCCCGCGACACCCCCGGGGGTATATGCATCATTGGATCGAAGCCGCTTGTTTGCTGTGTAATGATTCACCATGGAGTCCATACACCCGGCCGAGATGCCGAAGAACAGGCGGGGTTTACCCAGTTTTTTGAAATCACGAAGATCATCCCGCCAGTTCGGTTGTGGCACAATGGCAACCTTCAGCCCTTCGGCCTCCAGCACCCGACCAATTACGGCAGCGCCAAAAGCCGGATGATCTACGTAGGCATCGCCCGAGAAGAGTATCACATCCAACTCGCTCCAGCCTCGCATTTCCACCTCTTTTTTCGTGGTTGGCAAAGCCTCCCTAAATCCCTCCACAGGAGGGACTTTTGTAGTCTGCATCGTCTGTTTTTCGTTGTTATTGAAGTATTCAGAGAGTCTTCCTCCCGTTTGTCGGCAGATGAGAACCCCTCTTGTGGAGGGGTTTGAGGAGGCTGCTTTTAGATAATCAGCATAGCATCGCCGTAAATACCAAAGCGATAACCCTCCTGGACTGCTTTTTGGTAGGTATCCATCACCAGATCATATCCTCCGAATGCACAGGTAAGCATCAACAGCGGAGAATAGGGCAAATGGAAATTGGCGATCAAACTGTCGGCGACTCCGAAATCGTACGGTGGAAAGATGAATTTACTCGTCCATCCTTCATACGGTTTTATGGTTCCATTTGTACAGGCACACGTTTCGAGCGCTCTCATTACAGTAGTTCCCACGGCACAAATTTTACGCCCGGCCTCTTTCGCATGGTTAATGGCATCCACCGCATCGTTTGTGACGAGCATCTGTTCCGAATCCACTTTGTGTTTGGTCAGATCTTCCACATCGATTTCGCGGTAGTTACACAATCCGGCATGTAGTGTGATATATGAAAAATCGACACCCAAAATTTCCAGACGTTTCAGCAACTCGCGGCTAAAGTGCAACCCTGCTGTCGGAGCGACAACGGCACCTTCGTTTTTGGCGAAGATGGTTTGATAACGGGTTTCGTCTTCAGGTTCCACGTCGCGTTTGATAAAACGGGGAAGCGGTGTTTCTCCCAGTTCGTACAATGTTTTACGGAACTCTTCATAGCTTCCGTCGTACAGAAACCGAACGGTACGTCCACGCGACGTTGTGTTGTCGATTACTTCGGCAACAAGTAAATTGTTTTCTCCGAAGTAGAGTTTGTTGCCCACACGAATTTTACGGGCAGGATCAACCAACACATCCCACATACGAAGGTCGTGGTTCAGCTCTCGCAATAAAAACACCTCGATTTTTGCTTCCGAATTATCTTTTGTACCATACAAACGGGCAGGAAATACCCTCGTGTCGTTAAACACGAACACATCCTGATCGTTGTAATATTCAAGAATATCGTTAAAAGTGCGATGCTCAATCTCTCCTGTTTTGCGATGCAGTACTAAAAGACGGGACTCATCTCGGTGCTTTGTTGGATAAAGGGCAATTAATTCATCGGGAAGTTTGTACTTAAATTGCGAAAGTTTCATATAAAGAGTTGGTTAGATGGAAAAAAATCTCTCGATTATCATCAAAAATATACATCAGGGCTTCCACCTTTTTGAAAAGGAAAATAGCTTTTTAGTAAATTGTTTGCAAAAATACAACCTGCAACTGGGCAAAGTCAAGACTATAATGGTTAATTATATGTAATCAAAAAGAAAGGACGATGATATTATTATAAAATGAATGTTTGTTTTAATTTTTCGGTTCGGAAGATAGCCCATTGAGTCGTTCCTGAAACTCCTCAACGGAGATACATTGGTCAAGGGTACATTCTCCGATGCGGGTTCGTATCAATCCCGTCAAATGGGCACCGCTTCCGAGAGCGAGGCCGATATCACGAGCCAAAGCCCTGATATAAGTACCTTTGCTGCACACCACCCGAATTTTAAGCAGAGGTGGGGCAAATTCGAGAACTTCCAGTTCGTCGATAACCAATGTTTTGGCTTTCAACTCAACATCTTGTCCTTCACGGGCATAGTCGTATGCCCGCTTTCCTTCCACTTTGACGGCAGAAAAAACGGGGGGTACTTGTTGGATGGTTCCGACAAACTGTTTCAATCGTTCGTCGACCATTTCACGGGTAATATGTTCAATAGGGTATCGGGCATCCACCTCTTTTTCGAGGTCGAACGACGGAGTGGTGGCACCCAGTTCAAGAGTGGCAATATACTCTTTGGTCTGATACTGGAACGAGTCGATGCGTTTGGTGGCTTTGCCAGTACAAACAATCATAACACCCGAAGCAAGCGGATCGAGTGTGCCGGCATGGCCCACCTTGATCTTTTTCACCTTCAGATGCCGGCTAATCAGCCATCTGACTTTGTTTACCAGACTAAAAGAGGTCCAGTGAAGAGGTTTGTTAAAATAAAGAACTTCGCCTTCTAAAAAATCCATATTAGTTATAAATGAATTAACCCACCGTCTGTTCGCGTACCGAACCAACGTACCGGATCATTCTTGTGAGCTGTGTGCTGTCAATTGATTGTTTCTCCCAATCGCTGGGCGGAAAAACCGGAGGCTCAGAATTTACCCCACAACAAACAGGCTATGATTATAAAACCGACAATAATACGGTAATATCCGAACAGACGGAAACCGTGTTTGGTCAGAAATGAAATAAATGCTTTGATAGCTACAATAGCCACAATAAAGCCAATAAAATTTCCCAATGCCAATATGCTTATATTGTGCGATGTAAGAATTTCGGGTGTCTCTTTGTATGCGTCCCAGAGACTTTTTGCAAAAGCGCCGGCTAAAGTCGGTACTGCCAGAAAGAATGAAAACTCGGCAGCGGCCTTACGTGTCAGTTTTTGTTGCATACCACCGATAATAGTTGCTGCACTGCGGCTTAAGCCCGGAAGAACAACGGCCAACACCTGAAACAATCCGATAAAAAACGATTTTTTGTAAGTTACCTTCTCTTCCGATTCAATCTGAGGGTTGCGAAACCAGTTGTCGACAAACAACAAAACAATGCCCCCCAGAAACATGACGATGGCAATAAACAGCGGAGTGCCGATCAGCGCATCAATATGTTTCTTTAGCAAAACACCAAAAATAGCGGCAGGAATAAATGCCACAATCAATTTGGCATAAAACTGCAATCTTTTGAAATCGAAGAACTTACGCCAGTAGAGAACAATCACCGAAAGAATAGTACCAAACTGGATGTTCTCGATAAATAATTTGGTAAAATCACTCTTTTCAATGCCGAAAAAAGCAGAGACCAAAGCCATATGTCCGGTCGACGATACGGGAAGAAATTCTGTCAATCCTTCAACAATGGAAAGAACAATTGCATGTAATAAATTCATCCGTTACTCTCCCTTTTTGTTGGGCCACATAATGGCTACAATCATAAACAAAAAGCCGAAAAGAGCGATCATCGGTCCCACATGCAGGCGGCGCACACTGAAGATATCCGGATTGAACTGTTCGCCTGAAGCGCTTCCTGTCATCAGTAAAAAACCAACCACGATGCACACTAACGAAGCGACGATTAACAACCAATTGGTTTTGCCAAGAGCAAAACTCTTTTGTTCCTGCGAATTGAGTTTTACGTCCGAAGTTGCTTTCTTTTTCATTGAAGTTATACTTTATAAGTTCGGTTATACAAAATAATACGAGTCGGTTTGCATTCTGATATAGCGGTTTACTGCAAACAATGAGGCGAAAAAAGTTATAATCAAGGCAAATACGACAACCAATCCACCGACAATCACTAAAATTTCCGGTCGGTAAAGATTGAACGCCGTCCCTATTTCATATTGTAAATAGTACACGGCTCCGGCCAGCATCACCAATGCAAGTACAGCGGCGGTCAATCCATTGAGCAGGCTTTTCCAGATAAACGGACGACGGATGAACCACGCTTTGGCTCCCACCAATCTCATGGTGTTTATCAGGAATCGTTTTGAATAGATACTGATTCGTATGGTATTGTTTAATAACACAATAGACACAAAAAGCAAAATAATGGCTGCTCCCAGCAGGATAAAACTGGTTTTCTGGATGTTGTTATTTACCAGATGAACAATGTCTTTCTGATACATCACCTGTTTTACTCCCAGAAATTGTTT
>CAZFTY010000151.1:0-6126 GCA_964521835.1 uncultured Microbacter sp. | reverse complement strand
GCTTAGTAAGCCGGCATACGCTTTTTTTTTCTAAATTTGCAACTACTATTTACCCGTTTCAATAATGGAGTAATGTGGTTACAAATCAAGCACAAAATGGACACACAACAACCGATTACATTCAAGGATTCTCTGAAATCGTGGGATACAGAAAACTGGCTCGATAGGGTCTTTTATCGTCCGGTAGGTTTTCAAATCGCTTTATTACTTCGATCTACTCCCGTTACACCGAATATAATCACGATTATTTCCATTTTTGTGGGTGTATTTGGGTGCATTCTGTTTTATCCCGACGATAATTTGGCAATCAATCTGTTGGGATTTGCCTTGTTGGTGTTTGCCAATATTCTGGATTGCGTGGATGGTCAATTGGCCCGCATTACCGGAATCAAATCGAAAATTGGCCGTATTCTTGATGGTTTTTGTGGCGACATCTGGTTCCTTACCTTCTACACCACTATTTGCCTGCGTTTGATGCACGGAAACGATCGTATTCTTTCATCCTTCGGTTACCAGTGGGGCTGGTGGGTTTTCCTGATTGCGCTTGTGTCGGCCTATTCTCATTTCAATCAGGCTGCCATGGTCGATTATTACAAAACATTGCATCTTCATTTTTTGAAAGGTGGAAAAAACAGTGAGTTCGAGGATGCCGCTTCGGTAAGGCAAAATTTTCAGTCGCTCGATTGGAAAAAGGAGCCGGTGTCTAAATTTTTTCTCAAGCTGTATCATATTTATACACTGAATCAGGAACGTAAAACTCCTGAATTACAACGCTATATAAAACAATTGCACGAAACATATCCGGATGGTTTTCCCGAAGATAAAATTGCGGAATTTCGTGCCGAGAGTCTGAAAATGATGCCGTTGCTGGATAGTTTTACATTTAACGCCCGCAGTATTGTCATGCTACTGACTTTACTTCTCGATATTGAATGGCTCTATTTTGTTTGCGAAATAGTGATTCTTAATCCATTGTTGAGCTTTGCAATCAACCGACATGAGAAAATGTGCTATGGTCTGAACCGACACTAATGTTTTTGCATGGGAAAAATCAGCACAAATCTCGGACGAAATATTTTCTTCGCTTTAGGCTTGGTGGCTTTGGTGGTGATTGCTTGGTGTATCGGATGGGATACTATTGTGGCGCATGTTCAAAAAACCGGTTGGTGGTTTATTGCCATCATTGGTATGTGGCTGCCCATCTACCTCATTAATACAATGGCATTCAATACCATCATTCGTGATGATATGCCCGAACACCGCGTGGTGCCATTTTTGCAGGTATTCAAAATAACCCTGAGTGGCTTTGCTTTGAAAGCCGCTACTCCACTGGGATTTGTGGGAGGCGACCCGTACAAGATCATGGAATTCAAAGCAATGCTTGGCGTTGAAAAAGCAACTTCGTCGGTATTGTTGTATACGATGACTCATATCTCCGCCCATTGTATTTTCTGGGCCTTGTCGATAGTGGTAGCAGCACTGTTTCTGCCGATGAAACTTTCGTTAAGCATTGTGCTGATTGTATCGTTTCTGGTGTTTGTCGTTTTGCTGACATTGTTATGGCGCGGTTACCGCGGGGGACTGGCTGTTAAAGCATTCAATTTTTTTGCACGGTTACCGTTGTTGAAAAAATGGGTAGCACCGTTCAAAGATAAGTATCACAGGCAACTCGCTATGATCGATGCCCAAATATCGTATTTATACGGGGCTCGCCGTAAGGCGTTTTTTACAGCCCTCAGCCTTGAAGTAATTGCTCGTATTTGTAACTGTCTCGAAGTATATGTTATCTTGAAACCTGTCAATGTGGATGTGAGCCTTGTGGAGTCGGTGGTAATTTATTCGTTTATGAGTCTGTTTACCAACATACTCTTTTTCTCTCCGATGCAGATAGGAACCCGTGAGGGTGGATTCGCACTGGCTTTGAAAACATTATCTTTACCTGCAGGATTGGGGATTTATGTAAGCCTTGTTACCCGTGTCAGGGAGTTATTCTGGATAGGAGTAGGTATTTTATTAATGAAAGTAAAGACGAGAATCAATGGCTTTGTTGTAGCCGGGCCGAACGAATCTATAGAGTCTCATCAAAAAACAGTGCAATAGTTTGTGTATGAAGCGGACAGTTATCGATGTAGATTTTTTAGCACAGAAATCTGTTATTTTCAGAGGTCGATTGGGTACCCGATTGGCTAAATTGATATGGCATTTATTGGCGATCGATCGTGTTAACTGGGTCTACGGACGTTCGTGCGACAAAAAAGGAGCTGCCTTTTCCGAAGGATTATTGAAAGACCTGGGGGTCGATTACCGCGTGGGAAATGTGGAAAGATTGCAAAATTTACCTCAGGGTGCCTTTATTACGGTATCCAATCACCCTTACGGCGGGTTGGATGGTATTATGCTTATTCACCTCATGGCCAGTATTCGTTCTGACTATAAAGTAATGGTGAACCAGATACTTACGCTTATAGAGGCGATGGAAGAGAACTTTATTTCCGTTCAGCCGCATGTGGGAAACAGTACGGTACCTACATCCGAAGCAATTAATGGCGTGCGGGAAACATTGCGCCGTTTGCATCAGGGCCATCCGGTAGGCTTTTTCCCGGCCGGGGCGGTATCTATGTTTCATTTTCGGAATTTCAGAATTCGCGACAGAGAGTGGCAGGAGGGGATTTTGAAATTGATACAAATAGCGAAAGTACCGGTATTGCCTATCCGTTTTTATGACTCCAATTCCATTTTTTTCTATTTTCTTGGTGTTATTAGCTGGAAAATAAGATCGTTGCGTATGCCTTATGAGGTGTTCAATAAAAAAGGACAACGACCGCGTATCGGGGTAGGTGAACTGATAACTGCTGACGAGATAAAACAATTTAAAGATACCAAAGCTTTGGGCGATTTTCTCCGCAATAAAGTATACGAAATGCCGCTACCGACAACGTTTACTCCTAAAACGCAGTTGAATATACAGGATAAAACGGTTTAATGTACGGCGCTACAGGAGCTGATTCGCTCATCACAAAATAAAAATAACACTACAATGCATAACTGGTTTGAATGCAAGGTCCGATATGAAAAAACAGGGGAAGACGGACTCCCCAAAAAGGTAAATGAACCTTATCTGGTCGATGCGCTTTCGTTTACCGAAGCCGAAGCCCGTATCATAGAAGAGATAAAGCCTTTCGTGAGTGGTGAATTTACCGTGAGCAACATAAAAAGATCACGCATTGCTGAACTTTTTGATAATCCGAGCGGCGATAAATGGTATCGTGCAAAGGTCAACTTTATCTCTCTTGACGAAGAAAAAGGGGTGGAAAAGAAAACTGCCGTAACCATGATGGTACAGGCAGCCAATTTGAAAGACGGGTTGATGCTGCTTATCGAACGGTTGAGCACCACACTATCCGATTGGGAAATTGCTTCTATTGCTGAAACGGCCATTATGGATGTTTATCCTTATGCCGGCGGACCGCGCGAAGAAAACGGAGAAACTTCCGAATAAATTGCTAAATCATTTATTGTCAGGTCGTAATCCTGAGATTGAAACGTTGAATTCTGAATTGTTTATATCATGTCGATTGCAGATAATTTGAACGCCATCAGAGCAACACTGCCTTCTCATGTGAAGTTGGTATGCGTCTCAAAATTTCATCCAAACGACTCCATTTTAGAAGCTTATGAAGCCGGTGAGAAAATTTTTGGAGAGAGCAAAGTTCAGGAAGTATGTCAAAAACAGGACACTCTCCCAAAAGATATTGTTTGGCACTTCATTGGTCATCTTCAAACTAATAAAGTTAAGTTTCTTGTTCCTTTTGTTTCGCTGATCCACAGCGTCGATTCACTTCGTTTGCTCGAAGAAATCAATAAACAGGCGGCAAAGGCCGGTCGTACGGTCGATTGCCTGTTGCAGGTGTATATTGCCCGCGAAGAGACCAAATTCGGTTTCTCGCCAGAAGAAGTGAACGATGCGCTGAAGTCGGGTATTCCCGATACGCTGAATTCGGTACGCATCCGGGGGTTGATGGGCATGGCTACTTTTACCGACAATGAAACTCAGGTTCGCGCTGAGTTTCGGTCGCTTAAAACTCTTTTCGATCAACTTAAAACTTTTTATTTTACCGATAAGCCCTGGTTCGATACTCTATCGATGGGAATGTCTGATGATTATCGCATTGCCATTGAGGAGGGAAGTACCATGGTTCGTGTCGGTAGCTCTATTTTCGGAGCAAGACAATATTGATGTGACAATTTGAGGATTTGAAAATGTGGGGATGAAGAAAGTTTGAATGTTTATTCGTTGTATTGTTCCAAAATAGTGTAAATCTATTCTGGATGTCAACTAAAACCTTTCTTGTAAATCCTCAAATCTTCATATCTTCAAATTCTCAAATCGTAAATTGTCAATGATTAAATTGTAAATTCCAATGACTTATTCAATCTTTCATATTGCCCAACTGCTCGGGGGAAAGTCGCTTTTGCGCACCGAGGGCAATATCAGCCGCCTGTTGACTGACAGCCGATCTCTCATTTTCCCGGACGACACACTCTTTTTTGCTTTACGTTCTGCCAGTAACGACGGTCATCGTTATGTGCGCGATCTTTATAACCACGGTGTCCGTCATTTTGTGGTAAGCGACTTTCAGTCCGATTTCGATTCGATGCAGGATGCCAGCTTTCTCATTGTAAACGATACGTTGCAGGCTTTGCAACAGTTGGCGGCCTTTCACCGCAACCACTTTTCGTTGCCGGTAATCGGCATCACCGGAAGTAACGGCAAGACGATTGTCAAAGAGTGGCTGTCACAGCTGCTTCACAACGATTACAATACCGTTCGCTCGCCGCGAAGCTATAACTCGCAAATAGGTGTTCCTCTGTCGGTTTGGCAAATCAATGAACAGAATAACCTCGGTATTTTTGAAGCGGGTATTTCCAAAAAAGGAGAGATCGAGCGACTGGAACATATTATTCGCCCAACGGTAGGTGTGATGACAAATATCGGTCAGGCGCATCAGGAAAATTTCTCCTCACTGATCGACAAATGCCGCGAAAAGTTGTTGTTGTTTACCGATGCCCAATGGCTGATTTCGTGCAAGGATCATGCCGTAGTAGAGAAGTGTATTTTAGAATCCGGGTTGCACTGTCATCGGTTTATCTGGGGATACGATCAACTTTGCGATTTGCAGGTGCTGGGCATAGATAAAATAGGCAAGGTAAGCACCATAACCTGTAAGTTTGGCGACGAAACGATTGTGTATACCATTCCGTTTACCGACGATGCTTCTGTGGAAAACAGTCTGCACTGCCTGTCGACATGGATTTTGCTCGAAACGGTAATCGAACACAAGCCGTTGAATATGGAGCTCATTGCATCACGCATGAAGTTGCTGGAACCGGTAGCCATGCGTCTGGAGGTAAAAGAGGGTCGTAACGATTGTCTGGTAATCAACGACAGTTACAATGCCGACATCAACTCACTGAATATTGCGCTCGATTTTGCCCGCCGTCAGGCTGCTGACAAGCAGATGGACATGACACTGGTGCTGTCGGACATTTTGCAGAGTGGTGAAGCTGCCGAAAAGCTCTATGCCAATATTGCCAACTTAGTGCAGGAGAGCGGCATCAACCGTCTGATTGGTATTGGAACTGAAATCTCGAAACAACTCGAAACATTCAATATCCCTCAAAAAGAGAGTTTTGCCAGCACCGAATCGTTTTTGGAATCGGGTCGTTGGAAAGCGCTGAAAAACGAGGTTGTTTTGCTGAAAGGGTCGCGTAACTTCCATTTTGAGCAAATATCCGAGCAACTTGAAAATATCACCCACCAAACTACGCTGGAGGTGAACCTGAGCGCTTTGGTGCATAACTTCAACTATTTCCGTTCTAAGCTTCGTCACGAAACGAAAATCGTCTGCATGGTGAAAGCCTTTGCTTATGGAAGCGGTTCGGTGGAGGTGGCTAAAACCCTGCAACACCATCGTTGCGATTATCTGGCGGTGGCCGTAGCCGATGAAGGTGCGGAACTGCGACGCGAAGGAATTACGTTGCCTATCATGGTGATGAATCCCGAGCCGAACAGCTTCAATCTGCTGTTTGAGTACCAGTTGGAACCCGAAATTTACAGTTTCAGCC
>CAZFTY010000150.1:0-6163 GCA_964521835.1 uncultured Microbacter sp. | reverse complement strand
TTTTAATATTGCCCGATCCGTTCGATGTCTTATTCAAAACAGGAGCATGCATATTCAGAAACACCGTAGTCCCGGATTTTACGTAACTCAGATCATTTTTCAGCCATTCGAGCTGATCCTGAGGAATTCGTTCTTTGTATTTTTTATCCTGAAAATAATCGATATCGCTGATTGTTACCACATGCACTTTCCCGAGATCAAAAGAGTACGCCACCGGGCCGAAAGTTGCTTCATAAATCTCTTCGGCAAAAGGTTTTGACGGATCTTCCGAATTCTGAAGGCTGTTGTATGCCAAATTGAAATCATGATTTCCGATAGTAGAAAAGACGGGGACACCCAACAAACCGATTGCCGATTTATAGGCCGGAAAAAGATCCATGGCATCCCACACGTTATCGCCCAGAGTCATGACGTAGACTTCGCGATTCCCCAACTGAGCAATCGTTGCTTTCAGATCGGGAACCGTCTCTTTCTGAAAACGATCCAATTGCGTATAGTTGCGCACCTGCGGATCCGACATGGCGACATATTCAAATGCAGATAAACGATCGGGACGTGCCTGCAACACGAAGTCGTATCGGTTTGTTGCCTGCCCTCCGGACAGTCGGGCATAATACCCATCGGCCACACCTTTGCTTGCCTGAATGCGGTATGCCGCCGGCACCGAAACAGAGATATATTTACTGCGTACCAGATCGGATGGCAGGTAATAAACTCCCGCAGCATCGGTGGTCGAGAAATGAAATCCATCATTCACCACCACACCAGCCACCGGTTTTCCTGACTCATCTGCCACCACTCCTTTTACGGTCATCCCCTCTTTATCGGGCACCACTACTCCCGAAAGTTGCTGTTTTGCCTCCCCGCCTACAGACTGAGCCTGGCACGCAGCCAGAGGCAATAGCAACATCCATCCCCACAGCGTAATCTGCTGAAAAAATCTTCTCATTTGTATTGCTTTATTTATCATTGTATCACATCACTTTTATATCCACACAATCAAACAGGGCAACAATCTCTTCGGGTGAAGCAGCTTTGCCTACTGCATGTTCAAACGATCCCGATTGATCGTCAAAGCAAATCACATTGGCACAATCGAAAATATGGCTCAGTTTACGCGCAGCCTCTTCTTTGGAAACCAATCCTTTTCTGACCGCTTTTTTATAGTAAGCATTCACCCTATTTACCGCATTGTAGACAGCCGGTTTTACAATCTCGGTATTCGACGTAGAAGGACCGATAGAAACACTATACACGTGTGTATAATTTTGATTGAAGGCATTCCACTTTGCCGTCAACTCACCACCAAGAAAATGTTCCTCTTCAAACGTAACCTTCGGACTGGGAATTGCACCGTAAACCGTAAAGAGATAGTGCGTTAGACTCTCTGTTGCCGTCGGAGCAACACTTTCGACTGCTTCGTTTCCTGAAGCATAACTTACTGCCGCGATCTCCGTATAAGTCTGCGCCCGTGCAATCAGAGGCATGCCCATCAGCAACAGGCTAATGTAAATCAAATTTTTCATTGCTACTATTATTGATCATTAAAATTTATTTCTGCCATATTAGCTTAACAGAGAAGTCATCGCCCCCCATGTTGGCTTTGGCTACCTGATAATTTTTCAAATTAGTTCGCTGCAAAACAGCTGGATATTTATACCGATGAGGCAAATTATTCCCTGCCGCCACACCATCACCACGTGGCAACACAGGATAACCGGTCCGATTTATTTCGTACCACGCCTGACAATCGCAGAAGAAAAGCGCATAGAATTTTTGCAACATGATCCGTTCGAGGGTACCATCGTAAGCTGCGGCGCTATTGGAAAAATAATTTGCAGGCACAACTCCTCCCCACTGAGTTATAGCCGCACTCACACCATTTTGATAATGTGTTTTGGCATCTTCGGCAATAATTCCACGCTGTGCCAGCTCGGCTTTAATCAGTTCCACTTCGGCATAATTCATCAGGGTCAGTTTCATAGGGGCAATCGCCAGATTCACATTCGGTTGCGAAGCATTAAAAGAGGGCACCACCTTATAACCACTCGGATATCCGATATAGGATTTGACACCGTTGTTAGTTGCCTGTGTGGCAAAAATGGGCAAACGGGGATCATTCCAGTTCTTCAGGTTGTTGATAAAAAACTCGGACAGATAAGCATACGCCGTAAAGTCCTGCGAACGTGTCAGCGGAGCCAACTGAGGAGAGACTCCCGACACAGAAAGCAATGCAGCATCGCTATTGGACGAGAAGACTGGATATTTGGTCGGATTGCCTACCATCTCAACCAATTTAGCCTTTGCATTCAATCCATCCACATTCAAAACCCGCAACAACACCCGCATACGAAGTGAGTTACAGAATTTTTTCCATTTCAAAATGCCGGCAGATGCTCCGCCTGTCAACGTCGCGTCGGTCGAATACAACAACTCGCCACCCGTGTTGTACTTCAGGCCTGAAGCCGTATTGAAAAGATTATTGGCCGAATCCAGATCGTTCATCACATTTTGATAAATCGTTTTTTGCGTGTCAAATTTGGGCGTAAACAGCTGCTCATTGCCCCGGCAAGCCTCTGTCATTGGCACATCACCGAACGAATCGGCAAGCAGTTGAAAAATCCAGCTGCGCAGCGTCATTGCAACAGCGATATAATTATTCTCGTGCATAGTCTCCGCCACGGTTTGCATCGATTTGATATTATTCAACCACTGGTAATAATTCGTCCAGGTACCGTCGCCGGCTGCATCGCTGATAAAATACCAGCCAACACCGGTTGTGCTTGAGGTAGAAACCTCACTTTGCAGCAACGGGAAGGTATAATCGTCGTACCGGTTCCAGTTGTAAGTGGCCATGCCATACAAAACGGGATTCAGAAACGTTCCCGGATTGGAGCTGGTGAGGCGGGTAGGATCGGTATTGAGTGTGTCGAAATTACCACAAGATGTTATCAGCAAGGTAATGGTTGCCAATAAACCGAACAGTATTGTCTTTGTTGTTTTCATCGTTATTCTTTGTTTGCGTATGAATTAGAAACTGATATTGATGTTTGCGCCGAACGAGCGTGTGGTAGGCAGCGATCCGGTTTCGATACCCGGCACAAGGGCAGAACCGTTTAATGCCACTGTCTCCGGATCGAACATCGGATAGTTCGATATGCACAACAGGTTACGGCCGTAGAATGCAATCGAGGCTTTGGTAAACGGCGTTGCGCTCAACAGTTTCTTCGACAAATTAAACTCAACACGAGCTTCTCTCAGCTTGACATATGTTGCCGAGAAAGAGTTGGTTTCCACATTGTCCATACGGTTATATTCAGGATAAAATGAGCCCACCGGCACCATGGTTGTATTGGGGCTGTACGAGCCATCACTATTTTGGACCACACCATTGGCAACCATGTAGTAACCACCAATCTGAAACAGGCTCGGATTGTTTTTGATCCGTGGATCGTCGGCACCGATATAATAGGAGGTTCCCAGCAAACGTCCGTTTAAGGTATACGCAAGTTTACCCTGCTCCACCATTTTGTAGAACGAGTGCGAATAAACCAGACCACCCAGCTGACCATCGATCAGGAAGCTGAATTTCACGTTTTTGTATGTAAATTCATTGTAAAAACCACCTTTCCATGAAGGATAGGCACTGCCCACATATTCGATCTGTGCACTACGCACCGGCAAACCGTTGGATCCGATAATCACATCACCATTGGAATTGCGTACCAGTTTATATCCCCACAAATCGCCGGTGGTTCCGCCCACCTTTCCGATAATGGAGGCGCTACCGATACTGCTGATAAGCTGATTCTCGTCCGATCCGGCAGCAAGAGCCAGAATTTTGTTTTGATTCTTCGACCAGGTTACGGTCGATTTCCATTGGAAAGAACGTGTCTGAACCGGCGTTGCATTCAGCTCCACCTCGATGCCGCGGTTACGCACATTTCCCGAATTGATGGTTGCCCGTGAATATCCCGTAGTGGGATCCATCGGCGCATCCAATATCTGGTTTTTAGTGCGGTTGTAGTAAAATGTCAGATCAAGACCGACACGATTTTTGAACATCCTGAAATCGATACCGGTCTCAAAATTCGTCGAAATTTCAGGCTTGAAATTCTGGTTATATAACGTGGTCGGCATCGTTACCGATCCGGCAAAAGCGCTGGTTGTATAGTAGGGCGAGGTTTTATACGGATCGGCATCGTTACCAACCTGAGCCCACGAAGCCCTCAGTTTAAGATAGCTGATCTGCGTCGGAAGGGTAAAGAGTTCATTCATCAGGGCACTGGTGCTCACCGATGGATAAAAGAACGAGCGACTGTTCTTTGGCAAAGTCGACGACCAGTCGTTACGTCCTGTGATATCCAGAAACAGTCTGTTTTTATAATCGAAGTTGGCGGTGTAGTAGACACTGTTGATCGCCTTTTTCTTTATCACGGTAGATACGAACGGATTGGAAGACCCGTTGGCCAGCATGTACACACCCGGCGTAATAAGTCCGTTGACCGCAGCCGACAGCATATCGTAGTATTGATACATCATATTTCCTCCGCCCGATACATTCATATGGACTCCATTGGTAAAGCTATCGTGGTACGAGAGCAACGCGTCGCTGTTCAACTCATAATTCAGGATATTCTGCTTTTTGAAATAACCGTTGGGATACACTACATCGCTCACCGCCCGATGCTGTTCACACATCTCTGCCGAAAGCTGAATACCCGAACGAACCATTAACTCCAGCTTGCGCGACAGTTGCAGGTTGGCCGATAACGATGTCGTGTTGCTATGCTTTTCGGAAGGGTTCACATTTTCATAAAGCGTCACATACGGATTCCCGATAAAGGTGCTATAGGGTTGCAACTGCTTCACCTTCTCCTGTCCGGTTCTCCACATCGGGCGCAACCAGTCGAGATTGACATTCGGGTTCTGAAAGATCAGAAAATAGGAAATGGAATTACTATTGTATCCCACCGCCGGAATATTGTCAGACTGACGATAGGTGTAGCTGCTCTTGGCACTGATTTTTAACACACGCGATACCTGCTGCTGTCCTGAAAAACTGGCCACCAACCGTTCAAAACCGGTATTAGGCAAGATCCATTCGTTTTTGGTGTATGTGAGGGAGGCACGCATCGAGCCTTTATCTCCTTTGCCATCGATAGCGACCGAATTGGTCAGCGTATAGCCATTCTGGAACAAACCTTTGCGGTTATCCTTGTAGGCGACCCACGGAGTGGCGGTAGTGGCGCGGGTTTGAGTCACCGGATCGAACTGATAGTATGACTGGTTGGCATCAAAGCGGGGGCCGAATGCGCTACTGGTACCGCTGGTGCTCGCATTTCCATCGGGTGCGGTACCATACGAATAGTATTGTTGTCCGGCATAAATTGTTCCGGTTTTGCCAATATTCGACGGTGTTCCCTGTCCGAATTCATACTGATAATCGGGCCAGCGCATCACATCTTCCATGCTGATATTCGACGAAAATGAGACCCCGATTCCCTTTTTGTCGCGGTTACCCGACTTGGTGGTAACCATAATAACACCGTTTGCCGCACGCGAACCATACAAAGCAGCCGCGCTGGCACCTTTCAGCACCTGAATACTCTCAATATCTTCCGGATTAATATCCGAAAAACCGTTTCCGTAGTCGACTGACAGTTCGGCAGCCGAACCGGCACCGTAAGCCACACCCGGATTGGTCAACGGGCTACTCATCGGAACACCATCGACCACTACCAACGCGCTATTCCCTTCCGGGTTAAGCGATACGTCACCCCGCAAAGAGATACGGCTGGATGATAATGGGCCTCCGGCCGAATAGAGATTCAGACCTGCCACCTTACCGCTGAGAGCCGACGACCAGTTACTGGGCATCGATCCGGTAATCTGATCGCCCTGCACCGTCCGGGTCGAATACCCCAACCCTTTTTCTTCGCGCTTAATACCCAACGCCGTCACGACTACATCGTTAAGTTGTTTGGAATCTTCGTCCAGTTTAATGTTGATGGTGCCATTGGCATAAACCTGCTCGCGGGTTTTATATCCCACATAACTAAAGACTACCATATTTTTTGCCGTAAGAGTCTTCTTCGTTTTGAACGAGAACTTTCCGTTTGCATCAGTGACACTTCCTTCGCCGGTACCTTTGACGGCAATC
>CAZFTY010000149.1:0-6165 GCA_964521835.1 uncultured Microbacter sp. | reverse complement strand
GTATATTTTGCAATCGCAATTGCGCAGCCTGATCCTGAAATTTCAATTGTTGCATTACTCTTTTTCGTTGTAAAAAATGGTAAATTAACACCGCACCTATTACAATGACAACCACCAGCAAAATCCAGAAATAGTTAGTAATTCGCAAAATACTGATCTGACTGTTTTGTTTGGTAAGCAAAATTTCACGCTTCATCACTGCCGTATCTTGCTTATATCGGGTATCGATCTCCGCTATACGACTCATCACTTTTTCGTTTCTGATTGAATCATCCAGATGCATGTTTTGTAACAAGTAGTGATAGGCATTTTTATAATCGCCTACTTTGAGATAATAATCTTGCCAACATTGGTTTCGGAGGCCTACAATTTCCGGTTCAATCTGTGAGGCGTTTTTATCAGACGTCAGCCACAGGTAAGCTTCAGCAGCATTTCCCGTTTTTAGGTCAATGCCTGCCTTTACGGTTGCCAGATAATAATAGATGGTAGTTCCTTTGATTGGAGCAAAAAAACGAAAACTCTTATTCCAATAATACAGAGCTGAATCCAGTTTCCCCAATTTCAAATAGATATCGCTCAAATTGGCGTAACAAAGGTTCTCGTACGAGGCATATTTACCAGATGCAACCAATGCTTTTGCTCTCAGAAACCAAGGAAGCGCCCGATCAAATTTTTGCTGGTAATAATAAGAATTTCCCCTATTGTTGCAATAAACAAATTGCTCATGAAACGTACGCTGATAAGGGGCATAAGTCCAAAAGAAGTAACACGGAAAACAAAAAAGCCTGAAAAACAAACAACTAACAGAAGTAAACTATAAAACGGCTCGATTATAATGAATGAAAATAACTGCGAAATGAGCCAAAATAAAGCTCTGGGAGCTATTTTATTTGAAAGATAGATATACAGTGGCTTAGAATGCCTGCGAAGCTTATACGAATAAACTACGAAGCCCGACATTGATCGGGCTTTTTCTTTGTTAAATGTAACCGAATCACATTCGGTGTAACCGCTACGGTTACGTTTTTTGTAACCATAGTGTAACCGCAAACACACAGTTAAAAAATACAAACGAACTTTTATTTAAATAATTTTCATTCAAGTCTAATTACTCCAACCACAAGAGCGATTCCTGTGATCTCATTAACCGGAATTTGAAACGGATCGTAGTCTTTGTTATCCGAAATGGCTAAAAGAGAATCTGGGGCATTCCCCT
This sequence comes from uncultured Microbacter sp., assembly GCA_964521835.1. GTDB lineage: Bacteria > Bacteroidota > Bacteroidia > Bacteroidales > Paludibacteraceae > Microbacter. The sequence continues at coordinate 4,949 of CAZFTY010000149.1, read as the reverse complement.
TTTTAAGTCGCTTTACCAATAGTCCCTGCTCACGAGTGGCTATTACATGACATTTATTCCATTGAATAAACTTGCTTTCTCTAATAATGGTGCAGGCCACGACATCCCCACTATTATATTTAGGATACATGGAAGAACCGTGTATCTCGATCATAAAATCAATATTACAATACTTGAACTTTGGTATTACGTAGTAATCCTTTACATCCTGCTCTTTTATAGAAAATTCTGCATTTCCAAAGCCAGCTATGGCATGTTCCGATACTAACGGTATAGCCTTTTCTCCTGACATCTCTTTAGCTGCAACTAATATGCCGTTTTTACTTTCATTTTCCTTTCTTAGCATGGGTTCCTTACCTGTAAGTAGCCAATATGCTTCATATTTGGGATAATTATCAACTATTTTAGTGAGCCACTTTGCCTGAATATCAGTATTGTTATTGATAGCACGGGATAATACGCCCTTACTGGCACCTATTTTATGTTCTAAAGTGCCAATTTTAATACCTTCATTTTCAGATATTTGATTGATTCGTTGTAAAATAGTGCTCATTTCGTTGAAAATTATCTTCTTTTTATGTCCAAAGTTGAAAATTATCACTTATCTTTGTCGTGTTGAACATGACAAAGATACAACAAAAAAGTTCACAATATGTACACAAATCTATACACAAATGTTTACACAAGAATATAAGGACATTTTGAAAAAGGGCGATTACGTCCGAATCGCGAGAATGGTTAGTGATGTGTATCAGCCTGATACTGTATTAGCTCAACTGACAGGGCGACGAACGCTAACCCCTATCGTAAAAGCAGCTGCCGATGAATATATAGAAACAATGAACAAATTGTTAACACCTAAACAACTAAAGAATGAAAACACTTAACACAATCTTCATCATCTCCCTTCTGTTGGGAGGCGTCGCATTGATTGCCATGGCAATAATCTTCAAGGCTTATATACATATCCTATTTGGAGTCGCATTCCTGTTATTATCTGCTGCTTGGAGACGTGAAGCAAAAGCCTTGTAATATGGAACACGGACAATTATTCAGAATAGGCAAAAGCCCTGACGTGTTTCGCGCGGAATCAAGCACAGTGGCTAAATGTTGTGATGGCTGTTATGCCGCTGGAAAAACAGCACTGTGTAAGAGAATGCCGATGTGCATTAAAAACCTCGATGATGCATTTCGATTTGTTCGTCTCAATGCCTACGAACTCAGGCAGGTCATTAAGGCAAATACACCGATAGATAGAATTTAATCACCCTTAAACACTACACAAATGAAACTAAAAGATGCGACCAGAATTAAGCTGTGTAATTCACAAGGATACATTGATGGCCTTATTGAAATAGAGATGATGAAAAGCGGAAAAACAATTGAGGATTATGAAAATGACCCTATTTTCAATGCACTTCGCTGTGCATCTGCCGCAATTGAGGAGGCTCTTGAATATGATAATAGACTTGTAAATATGGACTTATAACATCTAAAGAGAGAGAAAAGCCGGGCTACCCTTTGAGAATGATAGATTAGAATGTGAATAGTTAGCACGATTGGTAGTTTTAACAAGCCCGGCACAAGCCTGTTTAGCTCAGTTGATAGAGCACTTGACTGTTAATCAAGTTGTCGAAGGTTTGATCCCTCCAACAGGCGCAACCCATATACTTAAAAATAAAAGCTATGAATTTAGATGACTTAACCCCGGAACAGCTCGAAGAGCTTGCCGCAAAAAAAAGAAAAGAGGCTGCCGAGAAACGCAGAATAGAAAGAGAAGCGTTTGAAACAACGCTTGAAACAACCGCTTCGCAAATGGTTCGCGATGCAGTTGCTTTATCGGAGAAACTTTCAGAGTTCTACGAAAAATGCACCAACGATCTGAATGCAATGCGTGACATTCTGAACGAGTATGGAATGATTAAAGCCAACTCGAAAGGCGGTTTCCACCTGAAAACCAAAGACGGCAATTTCAAAATTGTTTACAGGTACAAAACGCTTTGTGATTGGGATGTAAGAGCCGAAAAGGCCGAAGAATTACTGAAGGACTTTTTGAAAGATGTTGTTTTGAAGCGTGATCTGGATGCTTATGAGGTGATTATGGCATTGCTCGAAAAGAACAAATACGGGAATCTTGAATTTTCACGCATCCAGACGCTTTACTCACAAGCCGACCGCTTCGACGATCCACGCTGGAAAGAATCTATCCGACTATTTCAGGAAAGCTTTGTAAAGACAGGGAGCAAGATGTCACTTGAATTTTACAAACGCGCTGGTGAGAATGGCAAATGGGAACCTATTCCACTCAACCTCTCAAACATTTAATCCTAAACGGTTCGTGGGGCGGTTCGATTCCGCCCATAGGAACAAATTATAGTATTGACATGCAAGATTTTCAAACGGATAACGGAAGACTTCTAATTAAGAAAGATGCTCTTATTGAAAATGGCATTTACACTGAAGTTTCTTATAGAAACCAAAAGTCAAAGGGCCGTTTTCAAGAGATCGTTTTCGACAACAATAAAGTTGTGATTCTTGGTAGTCTCCCAGAACAGACACGCAAAAAGGTACTGGATAAATACAGCCAACTTACCAGCGAATACACTCAACTGATGCTTGCATCGCAGGCCGTTGGCGTTGATTGTTCTAAAATGGCTGTTGAATTTACTGCCGATGCGTTACAAATCAACGAGCCTTTTATCAGATCGAGCATTGAAAGCTATGTTTTTGCCAATTATTCAGCTTATACATGGGCTTATTTGGAAGCCGGATTGCATTCTGACAGCGTAAAAGGATATTCAAAACAGTGCGCTTTGGTGCAGTGGATTGGTGATTTTGTTCAGCAAATTCACACTTCAGAACCCGATACGAAGCGTGCAGCCCTCTTACTTCGATCATTCCGGGCAAATTTGCTCACAGCTTTATCCGGTATGCAATTCGAGATCAAGATACCCTCCAATGAAACCCGATTCAACCAATGGTTTGATGCCATTATATCAAAATTGCAGGCAGGTGAAAAACCCGAATCAATTATTACTATCAAACGGATTGGGAATAGCAATAGCGGTAAGATAACAGATGAACAATTGAAGATTGTTTTGTATTGGCATAAGAACGGTACCAATATGTCGGTAGCAAATCTATACAAGAAATGGATTGTGTGGGGTGAACAGGCCGGATGGTGGCGTGATGCTGATGGCAATTACAATCCACCGACAGAGGGCCGCCTATATCAATTATTGCAGCCTTTGAAGAATCCAATGACGTTATCTAAGACAGATAATATCAACTATCTGCTCAACTGCCTGCCTACAGCTACACGTGATCTTCCAACTCACAAAAACCATGTGTGGGTTATCGACGGTACGGCCCATAATGAGAATGTATCAGCCAAAGGAAAAGTAAGGCAACATGTTTACTCTATTAAAGTGGCCGACGTTGCTACTCTTCGTTTGGTGGGTGTTAGCTCATTGATAGGTGTTAGAGAGCCTTGGGACGCGCTAAAAGATGCCATACTAATGGGTATCAAAGAGACCGGCCATAAACCCGCTATTATCCATTGTGACCACGGGCCAAGCTGGAAAGAACTTGAAAACTGGTGTAATGCCAACGATATAAAGCTATATCCGTCAATTACAGGTAATGCCCGAGCAAAAACCATTGAAAGCTTGTTCAATATGTTCGATAATGATATTACGCGTTTCCTGCGTGGATATTCAGGACAAAACAGAACCGCTACCGGATCAATCAATTCAAAACCGGGAGAAAAACGCGAAACATTAGGAAAACAACATGCCCGTAGTGCCGTGATTGCAATGGAATGGGCACGGACTGAAGGTGTAAAGGCATGGAATGAACGTGTTATTGAAACACTTGAAAGGAAACCGTGCAATAAAACCCCGTTTGAAATGTGGGAAGAAAAGGCAAGTTATACCCCAAAATTGAGCTATACAAGCCTTTGCCAATTGTGCGGAACCCGTCACGACCGGAAATTAACCATTGAAGGGATTGATATTCAGCATAACAACGAAAGCTATCTCTATTTTCCGGCTATCAAAACACCGGAACAGCAGGCAATGGCTAACCGGATATTCACAACCATTCCTCTCGATAAGCACAATGATAATGCATTAAGCATTTACATACTTGACGGTGGAGAACCGGCTCCGGTTTTCACAAAAGACGGTAAATATCTCGGCGTTTGGAGCCTTAAAAAAAATATCAGTTTCACGGCTGCATTTGATGACGATTGGGCACAGAAAAAACGGCTTAAAAATATGACCTCGCTTCGTGAAGGCATAACCACAATAGCCAAGAACCTTTCAAATGAAATAGACAACTATGTGGAACGCCACCCGGAATTTGAACGAATAGAAACACTCGGAAACGAGATGCTTACAGGGAAACGCCGGGCTTATACAGGAAGATATGACAAAACAGCGTTGCTGGAAGAAGAAATTGACGCTAAAGACATCCAGATACCGGCTCAAGTGCAATACAAAGAACTGATTGACCCGGATACCGGCGAAATTCTGAGAGTAAAACTAATTGATTAACACACTAAAATATCACATTATGAGCAAACAAATTGCAATCAGCGACAAACAGGCAGCTTTGAGAGACAAAGTGCTGCTTTTGAAAGAGAAAAAGAACCTCACAAGTGCCGAAATTTCAAGAATAACGGGCCGTTCGGAGGGTACTATCAGTGACCTGTTAGGTAATAAAAAGGCATTTAGTGACAAACTTTTGTCGGTTGTTTACGAATCTCTTCGGGATTATCTGGGGGACAATGATCTTGTTTCTACACGTCAGTATGCACAAATGTGGAATATTGCTAAAACAGGGAAACAAGCAAGCGACATGCGTCTTGTAACTGGCAATACCGGTGTAGGCAAGTCGGTAGTGTTCAAAAAGTTTGCTGAAGAGACCCCATGTTGTTGCTATTATAA
>CAZFTY010000148.1:0-6176 GCA_964521835.1 uncultured Microbacter sp. | reverse complement strand
CAATATGTTTTCGCTGTCGCGTTCCAGTTCTTCACGCTCCTGCAAGCGTGCCGAAACGTTATCACGTTTTTCTTTTCTATATTTAGATCCCTTGATTTTCTTCTCGGTCAAACGAGCGAGGGTTTCTTTGATCTGTTTCTGAACATCTTCCTCTTTTACTTCAGCCTTAAAGGGTCTTTTCTGGAAATTTCCAGGTCCTTTATGTCTGTTATCATGAGGTTTTTGTTGCGTATTGGCTGCCGGAGTATTTGATTTGGTAATATCCACCTTCTCCTTATGAATCCGTTTACGCTTCTCTTTCCGCTGATCTGTGGCAGCTGCGTTAGTATGATTAGCCGCAGTTGCTGACTGATCGGCCGTTGCCGGATGTTGGTTATTCGGCGTATTTTGTTGTTCGCGTTGAACACGTTCTTTGCGCTTTTCTTCTTTCGATTTCTTTTTCGGGCGGGTCTGCTGATTCAGCGCGGAGAGGTCAATTTTATCGACCACCTTAATATTTTGTTCGATAATAGTCGGCCTCAACTGGAATACTTCATTAGTATCTGCACCTGCGCTTGCAACCTCTGTATCCGGTGTCTTTACCTCAGCAACAACCTCCGGCTGAGGATGAACCGGTTCCGGCTTCTTCACTTCCGGCTCTTTCACTTCTTTCTTTTCAACTACAGCCACAGGTTCTGCCACTATCGGTTTTTCCTCTTTTACCGGTTCCGCTTTCGACTTTTCAGCCACCGGTTCCGGCTCTACAACTGCAACCGGAGCAGGAGCAGGAGCAGGCTCCTCTACCTTCACTGAAGGTTGTTCTATTACCTTCTGTTCCGGAATCGGTTCCGGTTTCTTTACCGGAGCAGGGGCAACAGGTTCCGGTTCCGGCTTTTTCTCCAGAGAATCCAGATCTATCTTGCCTACGGTTGTAATGTGCGGACGAATTTCATCCGACACCTCCACTTTTATCTCTTCAGCAACAACTTTGGGTTCAGGTTTTACCTCAGGCTTCGGTTTTTCTTTGGCAGCAGGAGCTTCATAGCCCGCAGCTGTGATCGTTTGAGCCTTTTCCTTTTCCAAGCGCATTTGTGTTTCGCGCTCCGATTTCATCTTCAAATCTTTATCATTGCTAAACTCTTTAACAAGAATAACATATTGATCGTCCGAAATCTTGAAATTGGGGTTCTCCTCAACAGCATAGCCTTTTTTGCGCAGGAAATCGACTGCGGTCGAAAGTCCCACGTTCAAATCCTTAACTACTTTATTTAACCTGATACTCGACATAGTTTATATTTAGTGTGTTTGAAAAGATAAGCAAAATGACAACCTACAATTCATATTCGTGACCGGATCAGTACGATCTGATCTACTGATAACTGACGGTTTATTCTTCAAATTCTGCTTTGATAATGTTCAATACATCATCAATAGTTTCGTCTTCAAGGTCAGTGCGTTGGATCAATTCATCGCGGGGAATTGCCAACACGCTCTTGGCTGTATCACATCCGATAGATTTAAGAACATCGATTACCCATTGTTCTATTTCGTCGGTGAACTCATCCAGATAGATATCTTCATCTTCTTCACCGTCAATATCACGGTAAACATCAATTGTAAATTCTGTCAACATCGATGCCAGACGAATATTCATACCGCTTTTACCGATAGCCATCGAAATTTCTTCGGGTTTCAGATAAACGTCTGCTTTCTTGTTCTCTTCGTCCAAACGGATGGAAGAGATCTTCGCCGGACTCAACGCCCGTGCGATAAACAGAGAGACATTTGCCGTATAATTGATAACGTCGATATTCTCATTCCGCAACTCACGAACAATGCCATGAATACGGGCACCCTTTACGCCAACGCAGGCGCCAACCGGGTCGATACGTTCGTCGTAAGTCTCTACGGCGACCTTCGCTCTTTCGCCAGGGATGCGGGCAATTTTCTTAATAGTAATCAATCCATCATGAATTTCAGGCACTTCCAGTTCAAACAAACGTTGCAGGAACAACGGAGAAGTACGCGAAACAATGATCTTCGGATTGCCGTTGCGGTTGTCCACTTTCACAACCACCATGCGCACCGTATCGCCTTTCCGGTAAAAATCGGCCGGAATCTGTTCCGTTTTCGGCAGAATCAATTCGTTACCCTCATCATCCAGCAGCAGAATTTCTTTTTTCCACATCTGGTAAACTTCGCCGGTAACAATCTGACCGATACGGTCTTTATACTTATTGTAAAGATAATCTTTCTGAAGTTCCAAAATTTTGGATGCCAGCGTCTGACGTAGTGTCAAAATAGCCCGACGACCAAATCCGAGGAAGTCGACAGCATCGGTTACCTCTTCTCCTATTTCATAATCGGTATCAATTTTCTTTGCATCGCTCAACGAAATCTGGCTCACCGGATTTTCCACTTCGTCATCGGCAACCACCTCGCGGTTGTGCCAGATTTCAAAGTCACCCTTATCGGGATTGATAATGACGTCGAAATTTTCGTCCGAACCGAACATTTTGGCCAAAGTGCCTCTGAAGGACTCCTCGAGCACGCTGATAAGCGTAGGACGATCGATATTCTTCAGCTCTTTAAACTCGGAAAAGGTGTCAATAAGATTGACAGGTTCAACTTTGCTCATAGCTATTTGAATCTTATTAGATATTTTGTGTATTTTACTTCGTTATACGGAAACACTACGTCTTCTTCTACCGTTATTTTGCGCTTGGCTCCTTCGGGTTTTATCTGCCTGGTAACGGTCACCGTGAAGGATTCTTCAGTGGCATCTTTCAACATCGCACTGAATTTCTTCCCTGCCTTTGTCAAAATTTCCACTTCGTTGCCGATGTTTTTCTGATACTGTTTCAGCACCTTGAAGGGAGAACCCAAACCTGCCGACCCGACCTCAAGCTCAAAGTCTTCCACTTCTCTATCGAATTTGGACTCGATAAAACGGCTCAGTTCGGCACAATATTCAATATCGATGCCTTTCTCAGAATCGAGTTCCACAACAATATCGTTGTCGGGGCTCACCTTTACATCGACAATAAAATGCTCTGTATCAGCAATAAATTCTTCAACAAGTTGATATATAAATTCTTTTTGTATCATAAAATCATCCAACTGAGTAGATTAACCGCAAAGATAATCATTTTTTTCATTGAATCACTACCGTTTATCCATCCTGCACTCTTCAGTTTCAGATATAAAATAACCCAATTGAAAGGACTTCAAAAGGGTTTCCCGGTCACTACCTCAGTAGTATATCGTGTAAAACTATTATCCCTTTGAATTTAAGCAAAAAGACACACTCCGATAATTGAAACAGGCCTTTGGTTACATGCTTAAATTGCTCTCGCTGTGAAGTTGCACGAACATTCCAACAACAAAAACAGCGCAAAGATACTATTTATTTCTTAAACAATCAAAATTAGCGCCGGTATCGTACTGAATCGTGTAATTATGCCATCATTTTTTTCAACACGTCACCGATAATTTTGATTCCTTTTTCAATTTTATCTTCGGCTGTATTGCAATACGACACCCGGATATATCCGTTTGAAGCGCCCTGCGGATCGAATGTTGAACCAACGACAAAAACGGCTCCTTCTGCTATTACTTTTTTGAGCAGCTCCATTTCGTCGACTCCTTCGGGCAATTTAATCCAGATGTAAAATCCACCCTTAGGCTCTACAAAAGAGGCTTCGGCCGGAAAATATCGTTTAATGGCCTCCATCATGTAGTTGCACCGTTGATGATAAATATCCCGCACACTGGCCACGTAGCTATCGAGTTGACCCGACGCAAGGAAACGGTGAGCCAGCACCTGCGTAAAAGTGGGCGAACAGGCATCGACACATTGCTTACAGAGTTCGGCCTTGCGGTAAAACTCCTCTCCCACCAACATCCATCCGAGCCGCATACCCGGCCCGAATACTTTGGAGAACGAGCCGGTATAACAGATCTGCTGCTCTTTCTCCGATTGAATTTTGAGAGGAACGATGTGTTGTTTTTCGGCTTCGTCAAACCACAATTCGCCGTAAGCATCATCTTCCAGAATAGGAATTTCAGTCTCATTCATCACATCCAGCAACTCCTTACGTCGCTCCGGACTGTAGGTTAATCCGGCCGGATTGTGAAATGTAGGTGTAACATATAAAAACTTGGGATCGAGCTTTAACGCCTCCTTCAACGGTTCGATCAGAATACCCTCGCCATCCATATTCACTCCGTGGATGCGGGGCATGTACGACCCGAAAGCCGACAAAGCGCCGATAAAAGCCGGATTTTCGGTCAGCACCACATCATCCGGATCGATAAACATTTTAGCCCAGATATTGATTGCCTGCAACGATCCGGTGGTAATAATCAGCTTGTTGGTATCCATCGGAAAACCTTTTGTGCGAAGCCACGCTTCCAACGCTTCAAGCAGCGGAGGATAACCGGTAGTGGGGGCATATTGCATGGCTACCTGCTGTTCTTTCACCGACAGACCGGCAACAATTTCCTGTACTTCACGAATCGGAAAAAGTTCGTTATCGGGCATTCCTCCGGCAAAAGAGATCATATCGGGGCGGGTTGCCAGGCTCATCAGGTCACGAATTGCAGACGAACGCAACACGCTGACCGATTGCGAAAAACGAGTCATTATGATAATTGTATTAGATGATAAATAATGTAGAATTGTTTGGAACCGTAAAGGTACGTTTTTTTACCGTTTCTATCAATTCTCAGGCCTCCAACATTTTAAAAACAGGACATCGCGAAGCAACATTGCGACACATTAAATACAAATCGTTACCTTTGCATTACATTATCCGATAGTTTAACAATGGAATCTTTCGACATTCGCGACCAACAACCCCGCACAGACACCGACAAAGAATATGAAAACGCTCTTCGTCCCCTCTCCTTTCTGGATTTCAACGGACAATCGAAGGTCGTCGAAAATCTTTCCGTATTTGTAAGTGCGGCGCGTATGCGTGGCGAATCGCTCGATCATGTGCTGCTTCACGGCCCTCCGGGACTGGGAAAAACAACGCTTTCCAACATTATAGCCAACGAATTGGGCGTCGGATTCAAGATCACGTCGGGACCTGTATTGGATAAGCCCGGCGATTTGGCGGGATTATTGACCTCGCTACAACCGAATGATGTCCTTTTTATTGATGAAATTCATCGGTTGAGCCCTATCGTGGAAGAGTACCTCTACTCTGCCATGGAGGATTTCCGCATCGATATTATGATAGACAAAGGCCCCAGCGCCCGTTCTATTCAACTGACACTGAATCCATTCACACTTGTCGGAGCCACTACACGCAGTGGACTGCTCACCAGTCCGTTACGCGCACGTTTCGGCATCAACTGTCACCTCGAATATTACGACGATTCGGTATTAATCGCTATCATTCTCCGGTCGGCCAAAATTCTGGATATTCCCTGCACCCTCGAAGCTGCGGGCGAAATCGCTTCGCGAAGCCGGGGAACTCCCCGAATCGCCAACGCGTTGTTGCGCCGGGTTCGCGATTTTGCGCAGGTAAAAGGAAACGGCACTATCGATCACGACATCGCCTGTTTCTCGCTCGAAGCGCTCAACATCGACAAATACGGGCTCGATGAAGTGGACAATAAAATATTGACTACGCTTATCGATAAGTTTCAGGGTGGCCCCGTCGGGCTATCGACTATTGCCACGGCATTGGGAGAAGATTCCGGAACGCTGGAAGAGGTGTACGAACCATTCCTTATTAAAGAGGGATTTTTAAAACGGACACCGCGTGGACGTGAAGTAACAGAACTGGCATACAAACATCTGGGAAAAACGAAATACAGCGACACGGGGACTCTATTCTAACACGCCATTCTACAAACATAAACACTCAGGATCGGAAAGTATGGCCGAAAAACAAATGAAATCGTTGGCGAAAGACACCGCCATTTACGGAGTAAGCAGTATTCTTGGTAAATTTCTGAATTGGTTGCTTGTTCCGCTTTATACGCACGTGCTGGCAAGTTCGGCCGATTATGGTATCGTCACCAATCTGTACTCCTGGACCGCATTGCTCTTAGTTATTTTGACGTACGGGATGGAGACCGGTTTTTTCCGCTTTGCCAACAAAGAAGACAACAATCCGGATGTAGTTTACAGCACATCACTGATTACCGTAGGAGTTACATCGCTGATTTTTGCCATCTGGTGC
>CAZFTY010000147.1:0-6182 GCA_964521835.1 uncultured Microbacter sp. | reverse complement strand
AAACCGCATTTAACGAAGATAAGTTTTTATTGATCGTATTGACGTGCGTTGCGTACAGCTTGCTTTGTTCGGCAACCATCCCGATCTCATCTTCGGCTTGTTTGTAGGATTTTACGATAGTATTTGCTGAAGAAGCCAACTCCGATTGTGATTTAGCGAAAATACCAGCGGCATCGGAAGCTGCCTGAATATTTTGAACGTAAACATCAGTTACACCTGAAGCTTTGGAGATAGAGGTCAACTGTGTCGCCGTATTGCTGAGATTTTTAATACTTTCGTTCAACCGTTTTACCTGTTCCTCTCCCAATAAAACCTCCCCAACAGCAGTAGTTTGGGTTGTTGCAGCTCCACCTCCACCAGAGGTAATAGGCGCAACATTATCTTCGACAAAATGAGGGAAGACCTTTTCCCATTCATAATCTCTGTGAGGTTTTTCCAATCCGCTCATTGCAAACAGAAAAGCCTCTGTCCCCATACCGATACTCAACAACCATCCGGCTCCGGGAAAATGCTGAATCTTAAATAAGGCTCCAATAATTACCACTGAAGCTCCAAAACCATAGCACTTGTTGGCAAAATTTTTACCAGCATCCGTTTGCATAAAACTAATTAATCCCATATCTCAAAATTCTAGAAATTTTTCATTGATATTTTTTTCTTCATATTGGTCGACTTAACACATCTGAAACCAATATAAGAACGCGATTCGGTCTGATATTCAAAAGAACGTGCTCCGCACTGCAAATAGGCAGCGACATCTTTCCACGAACCTCCTTTTATGATTTTGCGTTTCAACACATCCGAATCTTTCTCCTTGGCATTGTAAGTAAAACTCGGATTCAGGTCATGGGTGCCATTGGCATTGAGTGACATATATGCCGATTCTGTCCATTCAGCCACATTACCAGCCATATCGTAGAGTCCGAATCCATTAGGAGGATAGGTAGCCACTTTGGCTGTGCGCACTTCGCCGTCGGCACGGTAATTACCTCTCATCGGTTTGAAGTTGGCCAGATAGCATCCTTTACCATTACGAACATAGGGACCTCCCCAAGGATACATACTTTGCTGCTTTCCGCCACGGGCAGCCCATTCCCATTCGGCTTCCGTCGGCAAACGATAATCCTGACCCTGAAAAAGATGTGTACTGCTGTAGAAATTTGTTCTCCATGCACAAAAAGCTCTCGCCTGTTCCCAGGTAACTCCTACTACAGGATATTGATCGTAAGCTTTAAGTGTAAAATATTTCACCGTAGGATCGTTGTACGAATAGGTAAAATCGGTGCAAAAAGCCAGTTTATCCGGATAAACATTAATGATTTTGGTCATATAGAAATCATCCGAACTACGAACCGGAGAAATTCGTTTGGTTCTGGTCTTAATTCCTCCATTTTCGATATAAGATTCATCGATTAGGGCAAACGAACTTTTGGGATATCGTCCGTGAGATCTGTCAAACTTGTTGTAATCTCTGGCTGCCTGTTCCAAATCGTACCAACGGTAGAAATAATTGAGACCTTCAAATTTATTGTTATAATTTTTCAGGCTATTCCAAACCGAGTCGGCATGAGCATCCTCTTCTCCTGCAACTTTTTCCCATGTTTTTTTCCACGGGATGGGACGGTTCCAGTTAAGCCGGGCGGTATCCTTTTTTTGACGCCATTTTTCAGGAGAAACATTTGCCAATAACTGGCGGGCAATAGAGTCTCTGACCCAAACGACAAACTGTCGATATTCTGAATTGGTGACTTCCGTCTGATCCATCCAAAAGCCATCAACAGAGACCATTTTATTTTCGCCTTTATATGCCCATGTAGCATCCTGATCATTTGCTCCCATCATAAATGCGCCTCCTCTGACCCAGACCATACCGTAGGGCGAGGTTTCATTTACGCTGGAAATTGATTGCCCCACTAATTCTCCTGCAGGCTTAGAATGGCATCCAACCAACATACCAAGCAATGGAAATATAAAAAGTAACTTTCTCATATCAGAATCTTTATCCTTTATAAAATTCGTACACTCTTGTATCTATTTTTTTTCTTTTCTAGAGAGATATTAAAATCATATGTCAAAAACAGCTCGTGAGAACCATATGTTGCCGTTATCAAATTGGTAACCGGTAAATCGAAGGCATATCCGAGGGTCAGACCATTTGCCAGACGCACACCGCCCATAAAAATCAACGCGTCATTCAGACGATAAGCGAGCCCACCCCAAAATTTATCTTTGAAATCAAACAAGAAATCAGCATCTGCCTGATAATTAATAAAATTGGTTTTAAGCAACACCGATGGTTTGAATGTGATATTCGTATTGGATAAAGGAATGTTACATCCGCCCGTGAGGTACCACATGCTACCCACATATGTATCCTGCGTATCCGACCAGTGAATTGTAGGCTGATTCGCATCCAAAACCGACAGACCGGCAAACCATTTTGTTGTAGAATAATAGGCTCCCAGACTAACATCTAACGCCATTCCGGTCACCTGCGAAGCAGGAATCTGACTGTCGGATCCGACCGGGACATGGTAATCATTTCCCGAAGGAATGTAAGCACTATCGCCCCGAAAACCGATACTGATTGCCCCTAAATTTGCACCCAGACTAAGAATCCCTTCGCCGAGTTTCCATCTATAGGCTCCCTGCAACATCACAAATTGCTTGGTAAACAAGCCCATTTTCTCATTATCAAATGCCAGTCCTACTCCAAAACTCTTTTTGTTAACAGTAAATGGCATCGAAAGACTAAAGTAGGTATCGACCGGAGCGCCCGGCATACCTATCCATTGTTGCCGGTGAATGCCACACAAATGCATCATATCACCTTCTGCTATTGCTGCCGGGTTAAACGACCCCTTTGCAAACATATACTGGCTGTACTGCGAAACAAATTGAGCATGCATCATACCCAATGATAAAACGCCATACAATACAACAAAGCAGAACTTTTTCACTATGAAAATTTTATATCGGTATCAAGCAATGCTTCAATCATCTGTACAATCGTTTCGTCAGACACCATGATAACGATAATATTTTATATTTTATTGCATAAAAAGGAATCTTTATCGCTTATAATTATATAAGACGGAAAAACACAGACACTCCTGCCCTAATTTATCCAAGAAATGGAATATCGGTCAAAATACGATTAAAAATCGCAGAAAGACAAGACATAAGATACGACAAAGAATATCAATACTCCTCTTCGTTAAAGAAGAAATCTTCTTTGCTCGGATAATCCGGCCAAATATCTTCGATGCTCTCATAAATTTCGCCTTCATCTTCCATCTCCTGAAGATTTTCAATGACTTCGAGAGGAGCACCTGAACGCATGGCATAATCTATCAACTCGTCTTTAGTTGCTGGCCAGGGTGCATCTTCTAATTTGGATGCTAATTCTAATGTCCAATACATGCTAGCTACTTATTTTAGTTGGTTACCAAAAAACTAAATCAGGCTCTGAATTATCATTTCACAATCGCCTAACATTTTATTTCTTAGAGCAATTTTATTAAATTCTTAACTGAGTGCAAAAATACAAAAAATCTAATACCTACAATGGGATTCCCAAAAAATTTCATGATTCCCCGATGCATTCACAAATTTACGTGCCAACACAAAGAAAAAATCGGACAGACGATTGACAAAAACGAAGCAGTCGTCGGCAATCGGATACAAAGCATTCGACTCCCACATGCGGCGCTCGGCGCGCCGTGCTATCGTACGGCAGAGATGACAACGCGCAGCAGCTTCATTACCTCCCGGCAGAATGAAACGGTTTAGCGGTGGCAACTCAGCAACCATGCTATCTATCTCTTTTTCAATATGCTGAATGCAATTTTCAAAAACGCTACCGGTAGGTTTTGACTCCACTTTGGTCTGATCCGTTGCCAAAACAGCCCCCAGATCAAAAAGACGACTCTGAATTTCCAACAGAAAATCCGCGATTTTCTCGTCATGAATCCCTGCAATCAGAAACCCTATCGCAGCATTCAATTCATCCACCGTACCATAAGCATCGAGGCGAGGATCGGCCTTTGAAACCCGGGTTCCTCCGATAAGGCTTGTCTGACCTTTATCGCCGGTTTTTGTATATATTTTCATAAATCATACTCTTTAGGAATTACTCTCAATCAAATTTTGACGTTATTTTATCAATATTTTTCAAAAAGCAACCACATATTCCTGCTTCAACAAATCGGTATTGAAAAAGGCTATGCCCATTTCAAAAAGATCAATGGAGAGACGAACCTTCGAATTGCGGCTGATTTGCATCCAGGCGTCGTACATTTCCGCACTGCGATAAATATCATCGAACACAAATATAGTCTCTTTATGTGCCTTTGGAAGACAAAGATCAAAATAGTTCAGGGTAGCCGCTTTTGTATGGTTTGCATCGAAGAAAACGAAGTCAAGCGTCGGATACGGTTTCAACACCTCCGGAAGAATTTCGTCTATCTCGCCGCAATGCAATTCAATGTTATCGGCATAAAACTGCCGGAAATTTTCACGGGCTACGTTACAAACAGCCTCGTCGGCATCGAGCGTGATTACCTTGCCATGCCGGTTTACCTGCGACAGGTAAAGAGTCGTCAGTCCGACACAAGTACCCAGCTCCAGAATAGTTTGCGAGCGGTTGCTATTCGCCAAACGAAACAACAGTTGTGCATACTTTGAACGCTTTACCGATCGTCCGACAATATCAGCAATCGTCCGTTCTTTATAATTTCCCGTTCCCCGATCGGTAATCCGGATCTTCTCTTTAGCCGATTTAAGCTCGTAACGCAAGCCTTCAATCCGCTCGTAACAATAGTATTGCGATTTTTCGTAAAAAACAGAATTAAGAAGAGAAAAGACAAATGGAGAGTGGATGCCAAAGCCTTTTCTGTGGCCGGCTTTTATCAAATAACGGAAATACGATTTTATTGCAAACGTTCGGTTCATGTCATTTCTATAACCACACAAAAATACAAAAAAGCGTCCACAAAATGGCGGTTATAGCGCTATCCACAAGAAAAAATCAACATAAAACGAGATTAAATCCCAGACCCTTCAAAAAATCAGACTGATGGCTATTTCCATTGCACAGATGAACAGTGTAGGCCTGAAACTCGCGCCGAACCGGATACGCACCCCGTTGCTTCTCAAAATCAGCCACATTCAGGCGCAGGCGACGATCATCGTCGGCTATCGCGTACGTATACCACACCACCCCGGCAAAGAGTTCGGCGATCGATTTACCGGCTCCATCCACAACTAAATCCGTCGGATGTTGTGGAAGTGGTATTCTGTCGGGCTGCCAACCGGTAAGCGGTAAATTAAAGAAACGACTCAGCGCCTGCACGCTCATTGCCGTTGCCGTTGCTTTGCCGTCGGCGGAATAACCGGCAATATGTGGGGTTGCCAACGTCACTTTATCGAGTAACGCGGTCGAAATATCGGGCTCATGTTCCCACACATCCAGCGTTGCACCTTGCAAAAGTTTATTTTGTAAGGCCATTTGCAGTGCATCTCCATCAACCACTTCACCCCGCGAAGAGTTTATCAACCATGTTGCCGGCTTCACCATTTTCAGTTTTTCGGCATCGATCAGATGAAATGTCCGATCATCGCCCTGCCGGGTCAATGGAGTGTGAAGTGTCACAATATCGGCATTTTGGAGCACATAGTCCAATGACACAAAATCCCCTCCCCGGGTTCGTTGCAACGGCGGATCACAAACAAGCACTCTCATCCCGAGCAAATGTCCCAACCGCACAATTTTACTTCCCACATGTCCGCATCCGACCACACCAAGAGTCGAAGCCCCCGGATTACAATTTCGCTCCCGACACAACCATGCCAGCACTGAAGCGATATATTGATATACCGAGCCCGAATTGCAACCGGCGGCATTTGTCCAGAAGATACCGTTGGCATCGCAATAGGCCGTATCGATATGATCGGTACCGATAGTAGCCGTTGCTATAAATTTAACCGGAGAATTTTTAAGGAGAACTTCGTCGCAACGGGTACGCGTGCGAACAATCAGGGCATCGGCATTGGAAACCACCCCGCGATCGATCGCTGTCCCTTCGCAATAAGAGACCTCGGCGTAAGGCTCCAACACTCCCTGTATAAAAGGAATTTTATTATCGATTACAATAGATGGTCGATGGAGATCTGAATTCATT
>CAZFTY010000146.1:0-6204 GCA_964521835.1 uncultured Microbacter sp. | reverse complement strand
TGAAATGGTAACGGGGCTTGATTGTAATTTTGAATCATATCTAAAAAATTAATACCTTTGTGCTTCCGACAATTTAAAACATAGGTGCAGACACACCGCTCAAAGGCTAACGGCCTCTGGCTTGGTGTGTCTGCACCTTTACTATATGGCGGCGTCGGAACCGCTTTATGGAGCCGGGGGCTTCGTTTTACCCCCTCTCCAAGTGATTACTGTTGATATACGCTCGCACTTAAAGATCTCAGCCAACGGGTATTATTTTGAAAATCTCCAAATTCAACAGACTGAAGAGCTGCATCATTCAGCCATTTTCCGATTATCGGAAATGATGTTGTTGTCAAGTCTGTATAATAATCGTCGCCACCACTGCCATACCCAGACAAATTGGCTTTTACAAAATAATATCCGTTTTCAAGATGAGTTATTCCGATTTCAATCACTCCCTTGCAATTAGAATTCATTGCTATGTCAGGAAGCATCATATAACCTCTTTTATATCTACAGAGATAATTACTTATGGCCGTATCACCATTGAATGTTAACCCAAGAGCTGGTACATCTATATAATCTGTTCCGAGTGTAAATTCGATTAATATAAACAACGATGTACATACCGCAATTGACGGCAATGGTATAGATATTTTATTCAAAGCAGGTCTCATCTGATAAGCCCCTGAACCTACATCGGTTGGCTTAACTACAGCATTCGTGAATGGATTGGATAATGTGAAGGTATTTGCATCAAGCACCTGAATAGTATAATACATTCCGAACTCCTTATGAGTTGCATCCAAGTAATGCAAGAAGCCAGTAGGTAACATACCTCCGTTTTGTCTCAATTCGATGGCCGTATTGGCCACAAAACCGTGATTGGCCTTTGTGAAGACTCCCGTAGCCGTGTCGACAGAAAAACCGGATTGCCACGGTGAAAGATCATAGTCGGAACTTGAATAGCTGGATAGCAAATCTCCCATCTTTATTGATTTTCGCGGGAACTGTCCGCCTAAGTCCACCGCGGGGATTGCTTCTACTTTTGCAAAATGCTCAATGCTCATCAGACCATCATGCTCATCATCGGCCAACGTCAACGATTCACATACACTTCCAAATAAATATGAATTTGATACCGGCACTATGGGTCGAATAGAAAATACCCGCGGAGTTACCGCATTTACCTGTAAATTAGATTGTGGTATTACCCTAACACCGATAAACCTTTTAGTTGTTATATCTATTTTTAAGCCAGAAATTATGATTTCATTTTGAACCGGACCCGTGTAAGAATACACAAGCTCCAAATCATCTTTTTCTGTTGATCCCGCATATATTTCCAACCCAATTGGGGTCTGGTTTGTCAATGAGTAGTAAAACATAGCGTCGATCTGCACATTTTCAACTCCGGGAAACACATTTAGATCATGATTGAAATCAGGCTTCAAGCTATTAGTATTTGGAATAAAAAGCCACATTCCAAAATGGAACTTATCAATACTGGCCGTTGCACTTGCATCTGTCGGAGTTACTCTAAATGTTGACTTTGTACCGGAGATGGCGGTTAGTTTGCTTGAGTTACCCAGCATCATCATCCACAAATTACTATTTACAGAAAACACATTCGAGCTGTTCAGGGAGTTTCCAAACGATTCAACAAGAGGCAACAGACCAAATGTGGCATTTCTCACAAATTGCAACGAATTGAAAGCTGCATCCGCTTTTTGTACAGTTTTTGGTAAATTGCTAATTTCAACAAACGTCTCTTTGCTCATCAGGCCATCATTGGCATTAGTGGCTAATGGAACAGTTGAGCCGAGTGGATCCCACGGATCAGGACTATTGCCCGTATAGGCAACGTTCATGCCTGTATCAAGCAGGTTGTAAACGTCACCAACTTTGTTGTTTTCTGCTGGCAAAGCTGCCATATTGGCTACGCTACCACGAGAGGTATAAACAGAAGCCACTTTATTGTCGACCTCTGATTTAGTATACACGTCAGCCGAGTCAGCTTTTAGATCGAGCTCTTCTTTGATCAAGACATCATTTTGCTGACGGAGTTTTGTTTCCTGCGTCATAACAGACTGCGAAACCTTGTCATTCAACTGCGTTGTCAAATCTTCAATTTCTGAAATAGCGATCTTGTCACTCTTATGCCGGAAACTATCAAGCACATCGTGAAACTGTTGCCATGTAGGGTAAGCGTGTTCGTAGAAGTAAGCCTTCAGAGCCGATAATGTTCTTAATGCCATTGTGTTTTATTATTAATCGTTATTCTATTCGCCCAATGTAGGCTATTGTGAAATAAGGAGGCCTGTTTTCGTGTGGCGAACCTTTACCTGATTTATCAGTTACGCTATTTCCTTCACGATCTACCCTGTAACCATATCCCCCTGTATCCACCCCTCTCTCGAATTTATACAGCCGTCCATAAGCATGGTCATGCTCGCCATTTTGGTCTGCCGTAAGTGACACCATTTTCTTACCTCCTGTTATCCCAACCTCTTTGTAATCGTCATCAAGTGGTGTATAACCGACAACAAACATGCCCGACATGTCCGGGATGCGGAACTGTCCCTCAGGCGTTGTTTTACCACCCTGTGTATTGTACATAGTACCCCACACAGCGTATGCTTTCGGATAGTCGGCAATATTCAGCGCACGACCATCATATAATACTTTGCCATTAGGAATTTTTGAAACATACCCTGTCCACATTTGAGGTATACCAATTTCCAGTGGTGCCAGTGCAGCAACTTCATCTTCGAGTGTTTTGATACGAGCTTTCAGGGCGGCATTTGTTTCCACCCAGGTAAAGTCAGACCAAAGAAACTGTTCAGTACCTAACCCGGCTTTCAGCGAGCGCATATAATACGCCTGCGGATAGGTATAACCACTGGCAGTTACAGACACCGCCGTTTCGGCAATATACACAGTTGTGTTTACCGCGTCAATTGTACCGCCGTCAAAATGCAGTACTTCGCCCTCTGGAAATTGCGTCGTTTTCAAAAAAACATAACCGGCAGAAACAGTGGTACCAGTAGTGGTACAGCCCGACAATATTGCTTTGTCGCCTCCTATTTGACCCAAGACGGCCAGAAGCGTTTGATTCGATTGTATAAAATCGAGCGTTTCGCAATCGAGCGGAAAATCTTTATTAGGTTGTCCTAAAAAATTACCTCTATTCATATTCAGAAATAAATCAGTTGATAGCGTTTTGATACGAGTTTATAAGCGTCTGTCAAAGCTCTTAACCGTACAATATCATCAGCGGTAAGAGATAGTGCGTTTGGAACGTTTATCACAAAATCGAACCCATTTACAGCGCCAAAGCCACGCCGGTTAAGAATTACCTCCTTATTTTCACTCCGTCTATAAATGCGCTTTGCTTTGTTTTCGCCTCGTTGATAGAGTAATAGCGGTTCGTGCATTCCTACCATATCCGACAAAAAAATGCGGCGTTGCATCGGGTCGAAGGCATCATTTAGCAAGCCCCTAAGATGACAGTGCTGACCATTGTGCACTAACCGGTATTTTGTATCTGCCATAAAGGCTTTGAACTGAATATGCAAGTAAGCCACCGGCGAAACATAAGCGTACACGTAGCTAAATACTGCCAACAGACGGAGTTTAACCGGCAACAACAGAAGTACTAATTTCTTATAGTCTGCATCATACGCTGACATCTGCAATCATATTAATTGTTACACTACCTGTTGTGAAATAACCGGAGACTGGTGTCTTTTTTGCGTTGATAACATTCGGCACAGTACTATTCACGTCGCGACTGGAAGCCCACTTTAGTTCAGCAATGTGGACACCGTCCAGCACTTGCAGCGCATCTATCAACGATTGATTTGTATATTCACCGTTGAAAGTAAGGTTTTGAATGTAGGTTGATAAAGCCGTCTGCACGGCAGTTTTCACATTATCCGGCAAAAGAATAGGATCGTAGTAAACATCCAGTTCGCAGTTGAATATATCCGGGTCTTGGTTTACGAGGTTTATTTTTACGCCCATATCTCGGAATTCGGCAATATAGGCGGCTACCTGTGTAGCTACATCGTCAGACAATTTACAACGGACGCCGCTGTTTTCTCCGGCTATTTTGATAGTCAAATAGCTGCTATCTGTCGCCTCTTTGGCGGCAGCATATTTCACCACTTTGGCGGCGGCTATATCACTATCTGACATGTCGGATGTGTCGTAATAATCTTCATCCGGTACCAGTGTCTTGTCGACCATGAATTCCAAAACTTTATCACGGTACCACCGAGCTGTGTGAGGCTTCAACGCAGCCAACTGAGCGGTGATGTCTATCTTTAGCGCGTCGAAAATAGTTTCGAGCGTGTAATGAGCCACAGCAATAATGTAGAATAAAATACTCTCAAAACTCACCTTTGAAAATGTATCGTCGAATGAATCGCCAACAGTAAACCCATACCACCCCGCCAAAGTATCGGATGACATGAATTGTGTTGTCATGCTCTGTTTAATCGTTTCTACCGTTCGTGCCATATCAACTTACTATAAAATCAATTCCTAATGCCATATAACCAAGACCGCCGAGTCGTTCCACTTCCGTATCCGTTATGCCTGTAGCCGGGTTAAGCCCATTATTAGCGTAATAGCTTACAATATCCCGATTCACTACATCCGGTAATTTCAATTCTTGACCGACAACAAGGTCATCGGTAACAGAAATGCCGTTGAGCAATGCTATCTGAATAACCGCTTCGGCAGCTCCAAGACAGATGCAAGCAACATCGAATAACGACTGTCCTTCCTGAACCCTCATATTTTACCTTTAACGTACCTTTAAAATCACTTTTTGCCCAAAACACGACCAATCGCCCCACGCAACCTCGCAAACACGCCATAACGCCTTAAAATGAAAAGTACGACGATAATCAATATGGCTACAAAAACAGCGATGCCTACTTGAATGCAAACAGGCATCACCGGTTTGGTTTCTTCTTTTGCTTGAGTCTTTGTTTTTGCATCGGATTTATAGTCCGATTTTTTAGCTAAGTTCGATTTATTTGTATGGTCGATGTTGGTTTTCGAGCCGCTCTTCACGTCGTTCTTTTTGTTTCTATACGCTTTTTGCGTGGTAGTAGTTCGTTGCGTCGGATGCTGGTTGCCGAGTGCATCAGGGGCAGATAACACTTCATTGACGATAGTTGTCACTGTCGAATCATTCTCCGTCGACTGATCACTTATGTTCGTTGCATTACTGGCAACGGTGTGATTGTTGTTCACAGCCGATACATCATTGTGTTGCTCGGTAGCAACATGCATTGTCTCTTTAATTGCCGTTTTTGTTGTTTTGCAACTGGCAATCGAGATTGTAAACAGAAGCGCGATCGCAATCTTAAGTAGTAGTTTCATGGGTTGGTTGTAATTCGTTTTTAATTTGCCGCACAACAGTCTCTAAATTCTCATGCGTTATTTTATCCAACAACGTCACAATTTTCTTTTGAATATTTGTCAGCTTTATCACTTCCCTACGCAATGAGTCAACCTCTGCAAGAACCTTGCTCTCGCGCGCTTCCGCTTCGTCGGCTTTCTTTTTGAACTTGTTGGCCGATTCTTCCCATGTGGTAATCAGGTTACGAATATTACCAATCTCCACACTATCGGCATCGGCTTTTGTTTTGCGAATTTGCGAACGAATAGTAAATGCTGCCAGTATAACAGCAACAATTCCAAGAGCAACATTAATAGGGGTCATACAAATCAGATTTTAGTCCCCTGAGGGGGATTTAGGGGTTTTGAAAAACTTATCAAATACAGTGAGAACCGAAGCCCCACCGGCAAGTATGGTGAATGAATCGACAATGTGTAAATCAGGAGTGTGCCCAAATGCCGAGGCAACTCCACAGCCAACCAGAGCCATAAACGAACCGACTGCGATCACCCGCTTTGAGCTGGTATCGCTCGCCGATGACAGCATGTTGCCTACAAAAGAAAATAATTGCTTCATGCGTTGAACTCAGAATATTTCAGTCCATTGTCATAAATATCAATATGATTCCATGTAACACCTGCCTCCATGCGAACGTTACACGGCAAAACGGCAGCGTTTGCTTTTACTACCGCATGAACCTGTGCCACCGTCATTCCAGGAACATCAAAATCAATCGCAGCACCATTAGCGTGTGAAGTCAGATAAATTTGACCTTTCAACGTTTTATCCTTCACAAGTTGACAAAT
>CAZFTY010000145.1:0-6219 GCA_964521835.1 uncultured Microbacter sp. | reverse complement strand
CATTAATCAGGTCTGTATGGGTTTCATCCACATACTTTCTCAAATAATACCCGGTAACGGAAGCGCCTTTATTGCTACCTGCTGCCGGTGGATAGGCTACCCAACCGTCTTTTCCACCTTCAAAAGGTTCAATAGTTCTGCCTTTCCATGATGAACCCGGATAAAGCACCGTTGCCTGAAAACGCGGTTCAAGATTTGCCCATGGAGGAGTGGTTGCCACGTTTGCCGAATGCCAGGCCGACCAATCCACTGTTCCACCACCGGCATATTCATACGATTCCACCAGCTCCTGTGTCGGCTGGATGTCGCCGCCAAAACCTGCGTAATCACCACCAGGACTTGCAATGAAATCGAAATTATGTGTCAGCTGCGGATAATTGTAGCGGTATTCCAGAATGGCTTCTTTATTGCCATCTCCAAAATACGAACCGAATGCTTTTGCATATGAACTATTTAAGGCATATGTACCATCAGTTACCATTGCCAGCACTTTGTTCGCAGCATCATAAGCATCCTGCCAGCGTTCGGCATAAAGCATTGCCCTCGATTTCATGGCATAAGCCGCCCCTTTGGTAACGCGTCCGGCATCGGAAGTTCCCCATACCTGAGGCAGATTTGTTGCTGCGAAATCAAGATCGGCAGCAACAAAATCCCAGCACTGCGTTGCGGTGCTGCGTGCATGATTTTTTTCTGTGGTCAACTGATCCATCAGAATTACACTGCCATGATTACGCATGAGCAGGAAGTAAAGGTAACCCCTGAAGAAACGAGCCTCAGCTTTGAGACGTGTTTTAACCGCAGCATCAAACTTTGCCGTATTATCAATCCCGTTGATAAATTGATTGATTAGTCGGATTGAACTATACGCATCTCCCCAGATACTCAGCGAGTTTTGATCAGGTGTAATCAGGCTGGGCGTTGTTGCGTATAAATTCGCTACGGCTCCATTAGAACCGATGGTACTTCCGGCACATTTCTCAATATCGGATAATCCGTCAACATACATGCAGCCACTCAGGTATTCACCACCAAACAAACCGTAGCTACTCAAAATCGGATAAAACGAGTTCATATAAAGCTTGGCATTGGTTTCACTGCTAAATGCAGTACTCTCTTTATATGAATCGGTAGATTCGGGGGTCAGAAAATCGTTACAACTGGTAAAGCCAAGAGCTGCAACCGTAAAAACAAGGCAGATAAAATATTTTTTCATCACAATAATCTCCTATCATTAAAATTTAACGGAAGCGCCTATACTATAGGTTTTCTGTTGTGGATAATAACCATTGCTCACATTGGGAGCCTCCGGATCAAGGTATTTGAATGCCGATACAGTAAAGAGGTTGGTCCCTGCTAGATAAATACGGGCATCAAATTTCAGCTTTTTCGTGATCGATTTTGGTAATGTATAACCGATCTGCATATTCTTCAGACGCGCATACGATCCGTCAACAATCCATAAGGTAGATGCCCAGTTATTTTCTGCTCTCCATTGATTATCGAGTCTTGGATATTTTCCATTCGTATTGTTCGGTGACCAGGCTCCTTCAATAAGATATCGGGGTGAATTTCCGTTATTGTAGAATGTACGTGTAAACTGAGTATCGTCCCATCCGATGCCATCATACCATCCCATAAGAGCATTGTCGCAGATGGCTGCGCCTTGGATAAGAAAAGAAAAGTCAAAATTTTTCCATGAAGATGTGAAGTTTAATCCAAAGTTAAGTTCGGGAGTACTGCTACGCCCAATGACTGTCTTGTCCTGATCGTAAGTAATTTTTCCATCACCATTAATATCTTTATACTTTATATCTCCGGCTTTGGATGCGCTTTGAGTAGGACTGGTAGCAGCCTCATTGTCTGTCTTGAAGAGACCAAGCGCAATCAAACCGATCTTCGCTCCGATTGACTTACCGACAAGGCTTTCATATTCAGGTATGCCTACAGATTCATCTATACTAAGAATCCGGTTGTGAGCCCAGCTTATATTTCCTCTTACCGAGTAATTGAAATCACCTATTTTATGCCGGTGGTTCAGTACCAGTTCAAATCCGCGAACATCCACTTTCCCTGAGTTAACGGTAGATGGATAATAGCCTCCGACTGAAGGTGGATAAGTAGAACTTACACTCGTAAGAATATTGCTGGTAACTTTATAAAAACCGTCAAATTCAGCGCCCAGCAATCCGTTCCACAATTCAAGGTCAAACCCTGCATTGAAGGTTCTTGAACGTTCCCATGTCAGATCCGTATTCGGCAACGAGGAAGGATACAATCCCTTTACATTATTGCCTCCGATATATGCGACCGGACTCGAATAGAGACTGTAGCTTTGCAGGTATGGATACGAGCTATTTGCCTGATCGTTACCCAAGGTTCCGTATGAAGCCCTGATTTTCAAATTTGTGATAGGCGTTTTCCAGTTTTTAAAGAAGTTTTCTTCGGTAACACGCCATGCCAGCGAACCGGAAGGGAACACACCATAACGGTGGCTCGGGGCAAAATTGGTAGAAGCATCCACACGGGTAGAAACTTCTGCAATATATTTATTGTCGAATGTATAATTGAAACGCCCTACCCAACCGGCACGATTAATAACAGAAGTTCCACTGGTCGGCATGTGAGGGTTCTTGCTGGCATATGTAAATTCCGCAAGATCGGTAATATCATATCCCTGTGCCGACGCTCCCAAATAAGTTGATTTATACGCAGATTGCTCTGCTACTAAAAGAACATTGAATGAATGTTTCTGAATATTACGGACATAAGTAGCAAATTCCTGAAGCGTCCAGCGGGTGGTTTGATAGTAAGCTTCACTCAACATAACGTCCGAACCGTAAGGAGATGTAGTCTCCGTCAGCGTCGTTGTTGAACTTGAAGGGTTGACATAATACAAAGCATATGGTGTATAATACGATTTTGTATCGGTATAAGCTTTATCATAACTACCCACTACTTTAAAGGAGAGACCTTTGAGAAAGGGTGCGTCGTATTTCAATGCCAGACTCGATTGTAAGCCTGATTTATTGGCATTGTCGTATCCAGACAAATCTCTTGCGGCAAGAGGGTTGTTTCCTGTATTCAATGACGATGTAAGATATTTTCCATCAGGCGACTGAGCATTCAGGTAAGGAGCTGCCGTAATAATCTGGTTCATCAGGTTACTGGAAACTGAGGAACCGTTGGCATCAAAATTAGAGATCTGGGGCGCAGTTTTAGTCGACATAAACCCACTGATATCCAATGACAAAGTAAAGTCTTTCGTTACCGATGCATCCAAATTCGAACGCAGGTTATAGCGATCATAATCAACCCCTTTCACAATACCCTTTTGGTTCAGGTAACCTAACGCCGCAAAATATTTCACATTACTGTTCCCTCCTTCCAGAGTAACATTATGATGCATAGTAGGAGCTACAGACTTGAGCATTAAGTTTGTCCAGTT
Source organism: uncultured Microbacter sp. (assembly GCA_964521835.1). Taxonomy (GTDB): domain Bacteria; phylum Bacteroidota; class Bacteroidia; order Bacteroidales; family Paludibacteraceae; genus Microbacter. The sequence continues at coordinate 2,774 of CAZFTY010000145.1, read as the reverse complement.
AGTATTGCCGTAAATACCGTCAGGATCTCCGTTGGTTACTTTTTGCACAACCGCGTCGGAGAAAGTGTGCGAACGACCGTTAATTTCATCAGCATAATTCCACCATTTCACATACTGCTCTCCGCTCAGATACTCCGGCATTCTGGTAGAGGTGCTCAACGTGTATGATGTCGTATAAGTAACGGTTGGCTTGTTTTCCAATCCTCTTCTGGTGGTTACCAGAATAACTCCGTTTGCTCCACGAACACCATAAACTGCAGCGGCTGCGGCATCTTTCAGAATAGTTACATTTTCAATTTCAGAAGGGTCAAGATTTCCAAACGAACGTTCAACTCCATCGACCAAAACCAACGGAGATGCACTTTGTGTGGTACCGATCCCCCTCACATACATGGTGACAGCGTCATTCCCCGGTTCTCCGGAAGACTGCTGAGTGACAAGACCCGACAACTTCCCGACTAAAGCCTGCGAAATATTGGGCAATGGAGCCCTCATGATCTCATCCGATTTCACCGCAGATACAGAACCCGTCACCGATAGTTTCTTTTGCGTTCCATACCCAACCACAACCACCTCATCAATGGCTTGTGCCGATTCGGCAAGTGATACCGAAAGCGAACCTTTGCCCGAAACTTTAATCTCTTTCGTTGTAAAACCCATAAATGAGACAACCAAAACCGAACCGTCTTTTGCATTAAGAGCAAATTTCCCGTTCACATCCGTAATGGTTCCATTACTGGCACCTTTTACCCTGATACCTGCTCCAATCACAGGCTCACCTTTACTGTCTGTAACAACGCCGGTTACCTTATGAGGTACCTGTTGTTCCCCGGAACTATTACCTCCCGATTGTGCATACGCTGTATTTACAAAGCATAGGCAACCCGTTATCAGCACAAGTGCCGACAACTTTTTTCGCAGACATAACATCCCCGCCACATGCAATTTCTTGCTTCTGTTTACAATCACTTTCATGTCTTACAAAATTTACTGTTTTAGATATTATCGCTCAACCCGGAAGAGTAGTTGATACGAAGAACGCATACAAATCTCTTCTCACTCTCAATCTTTTAATTCAAAAACAATGCGAAAAACAATCAGAAGCGACCCTATAAGCCGCTAAAAATCAAAACAAATCAATCTTTATTCCAGAGGCGTTCGATTTCTTCAAGTGATTTGCCGGCGGTTTCCGGAACCAGCCTCCAGACAATCAGCATGTAAGGAACGCACATAGCAGCAAAAAGGAAGAATGTTCCGGCCGGAGTCAGATGCTGTAGCATCCACGGGGTAAGCTGACCTATCAGATACGTACCGATCCACAGGGAGAAACCTGCGATCGACATTGCCACACCCCGTACCGATGTCGGATACATCTCAGATAACAATACCCATATAACAGCGCAGATTGAAACTGCGCAAAAGAAAATATAACTAAGGAAAAATATAAGGAGTGCAACACTTGTGACTCCCATAGCTTTGCCTCCGATAAAATAAAATCCTATTAACAAAAGAGAAACAACCATGCCGGAAACTCCGTAATATACCAGTTTTTTACGTCCCACTTTATCGATAATAGCCAACGCCAAAACAGTAGTGAGCATATTGACAAGACCGACCAGCACCTGATAGAACAAAGAATCTCCGTTGGAAAGACCACTGTCGGTAAAAATGGTAGGACCATAATACAAAACGGCATTCACCCCCATAAACTGACCCAAAATCGCGATAGCAACACCAATCAGCAATGCCTTAAAGTATCCGGGCTTAAAAAGCAATCGCCAATCGGTTTGCCCATCACCGGCCAGTTGTTCGCGTACTGCGTTGGCCTGTAGGGTGGCTTCTGTGCCACTATTATAGATTTTGGTTAGTATGCTCAACGCTTTTTTATCGCGCTGACTGACAAGAAGCCAACGCGGACTCTCCGGGATAAAAAAGATTACAATAAAAAACAACAGTGCCGGAAGGGATTCCATCCCCAACATTCCTCTCCATTCCTCAACCACAAAGACTTTTGAAAGGAGACCATTCCCCTGCACCACACCACTTCCGGCTAATTGCAACAATTGATAATTCACAAGATAAGCTCCTAAAAAACCAACTGTTATAGCAAGTTGATACAACGACACCAATCGTCCGCGATAACTTGTTATGGCAACTTCAGAGATATACAACGGAGATATTATCGATACCACGCCAATGCCCACCCCACCCACGATGCGATAAAACACAAGCTGATCAAAACTACCCGAAAGAGCGCAACCGATCCCTGACGCCGAAAAGAGTATTGCCGACAATATCATCGTTTTCTTGCGCCCGAACTTATCGCTCAGCACCCCGGCAATTGCGACCCCCATAATAGAACCGATCAGAGCACATCCAACAAACCATCCCTGATGAATTGTGTCGAGATGGTACTGACTGGATACCTGATCAATAGTACCTGAAATAACAGCCGTATCGTATCCGAAAAGAAATCCGCCAAGTGCTGCTACAAACGACAGAAAGACTACGTACCCAATATTTTGAGTGTTTTGTTTTGACATAAATTTATTGGATTACAAATAATTATCTGATGTTGAAGTATTCTTTGTAACGATCGTAAAGATGTCCGGCCTGGATATAGGCCGATTGCGGACTCATAAAATGAGAAAATTCAAAGGTAATTCCCTTGTCGTATCCGGCTCGTTTAGCCGCTTCGAGTTTCAAACGAAGTTTGTCGAATTTGATCGGAAAAAACCGGATTGGCATGTCGCGGTCAAACGTCTCTGCGTTGG
>CAZFTY010000144.1:0-6223 GCA_964521835.1 uncultured Microbacter sp. | reverse complement strand
ATTTAGTGCCGGTACTGTCGCCTCTTCCGCCATGGAAAGGATCGGTCTATCCTGCAATATATCTTCCGAAAGGAATTTTGTGCAATAAATAGGTTATTGCAAATGAAAGAATCAGGCAAGCCAAAGCTACGCAAGGAATTCCGATTACCGGATTGACAAATGAGGGAATAAGTCCATTATCGAATAATCTTTCCAGAACAAAAACATGCGACAAGTATATCCCAAAGCTATACTTACTGATCCTATTAGTAAAATATCTGAGCTTTCCCAGTGGAATAGGGTAATGACGTAAAAATAAAAAAATACCTGCCGAAGCAACGATAACATTTGGACTAAGATAGGTGTAAAAATAACCGTTAAAAGCTCCATCGTAATGCGATGACACGTAAGTGCCAACCAGCGTAACAATCACTCCTACAACAAACAGCGTAATTCCTATCGGTTTCGCCCTTTTGCTACCAATTTTATGCGCCAACAGATATCCGAGAACCGGATACCCCAAATAACCGGAAAAATAGGAGAAATCGATATGGGGGACAAAAGAGTTGATCGCCGGAAGATTGAGTAGCAAAACGCAGATCCACACAATGATGTAGTAGAAAATCTCTTTCTCCGAACTGTTGACGATCCATTTGCTGACCAACGGGATTATCAGGTAAATTCCGATAAGCATATAAACATACCATAGGTGATACGATGCCCCTGATTTGAGCTTATAAATAAAATAGTTACAGATTTGATTCCCGTTCATATCGATTCCATGCTCTCTCTTCAGGTAAAGAGTATAAATGATATAAATCACACTCCAAAACAAGAATGGAAGCAAAATACGAGAAATCCGTTTTTTAAAAAACGCTTGTAATTGGTAAGTCTTGGGAAGCATCAAAGCTCCCGTCAACATCAAAAAGACCGGTACGCAAAAACGAACCAGACTATCAAACACATTTCCGATCCACCAATCTGAAACAGAAACAGACCCAAATCCGTTTACGATTTTAGCCGAAACATGCAACACAATAACGCTAATGATTGCAAATGCTCTGAGATCGTCTGCCCAAACTAAATTTTTTTCCTGATATTGTTGTTTCATTAATGGTTGCGTCTGTTGCCTTAATAGCTTCGGCAAAATTACGCTATTTTTCAGAAACTAAAACAGGGACGGATATTGACACACGGGATCACTGTTTTTACCTCTGACTTAACACAGTTTAATATATTTTGAATGATTATATTGTGCACAATATATTATCTTTGCATCCTAAATTAAAAACAACAGGACGTGTTACAATTAGACAATCAGGCTTGTTTTGCGCTTTATGCTCTGTCGAGGGAGATCATTAATCACTACCGCCCGTTACTCGACGAAATTGATCTCACCTATCCGCAATATCTGGCATTAATGGTTTTATGGGAATGCCAGCCTCAAACGGTAAACCAGTTGGGAGAGCGGTTGCGGCTCGATTCCGGCACATTGACTCCGTTGCTGAAACGGCTGGAACAAAAGAAACTGATTCTACGCACCCGGCGTTCGTCGGATGAACGGGTAGTGGAAATCACGCTTACACCAGGTGGCAAAGAGCTGAAAAATAAGGCCACTGAAATTCCCGCAAAAGTGATGCAAAGCATGAATGTGACCATGGAAGAGTTGTCGGAACTCCGGATCATTGCCCAAAAATTGCTTGAGAAGAGCGGTCGCGGATGCCTTTCCGCCACAGCGACCGATTGATGAAACAGAAGGTTCTGTATGTTGCTATTTCATAACAGTAAACAATTTTATTATGACATTATTGGAAAATCTTCAGTGGCGTTACGCCACCAAACAGTACGATTCTACCCGCAAAGTAGCTCAGGAGGACGTTGATAAAATTCTGGAAGCTGCCCGTTTGGCCCCCACCTCTTCGGGCTTGCAGCAGTACAGGGTATTGGTTATTACCAACCAGGAGTTGAAAAACAAAATAGTTCCCATCGCCTGGGATCAGCAAATTGTGGCCGATTGCTCGCACCTGCTGGTTTTTGCCGCATGGGATCGTTATACCGAAGAGCGTATCGACACCATTTACGACTTCACCACCGATCAGCGCGGATTGCCGCGGGGTCGTTTCGGATCGTACACCGACAAAATCAAGGCTCTTTATCTGCCACAAACTGCAGAAGAAAACTTCGTACACACAGCACGTCAGGCATATATCGGCTTTGCCATGGCAATTGCTCAGGCCGCCGAACTGAAGGTCGATTGTACGCCGATGGAGGGTTTCAGCCCCGATGAATTAGACGAATTGCTCGACCTGAAACCGAAAGGACTGAAAAGCGTGCTTATGCTACCCTTAGGCTATCGCGATGCCAGCAACGACTGGTTGGTGAACATGAAGAAAGTACGCAACCCCAAAGAAGAGTTTGTGTTCGAATATAAATAACAACATACTTTTTCAGAACAGACAGGGGCTGTCTCCATTGCGGGGCAGCCTTTGCCATTTTTAAAAGCAGCCAATTAGCAACACGCTGTAGCAATTTGCCCGTTTCCGGTTTCAAATCACAGTCTCAAAACCCCTGTTCATTCCCCAAAAACGGTAGCTTTATCGATTTTTACTGGCAGGTTTATGGAATAAGCAGTTCCTTTGCAGCCGAAACAAAACAATAAAAAGTCATGTCTAACAGCCGCAAGAAACCCGCCTTGGGTTTCATTTTCGTAACAGTATTGCTCGATGTTATCGGTTTCGGTATCATCATCCCCATCATTCCAAAATATATCAGCCACCTTATCGGTAGCGATTTGAGCCACGCGTCGATCTACAGCGGATGGCTGATGTTCTCGTTCTCGGTGATGCAGTTTCTCTTTTCTCCGGTTATCGGCAGCCTGAGCGATCGGTTCGGCCGGCGACCGGTTCTGCTCACATCGTTGTTCGGCTTCGGACTTAACTATCTGGTTCTTGCTTTTGCCCCTACAATAGGCTGGCTTTTCGTGGGTCGTATTTTTGCCGGCATTACCGGAGCCAGTTTTACGACGGCAACCGCCTATATTGCCGATATCAGCACGCCCGAGAAACGGACACAAAACTTCGGACTGATCGGTGCCGCCTTTGGGCTGGGATTTATCATCGGGCCGGTGCTGGGTGGTGTACTCGGCCACTATAGCCTGCAATTGCCGTTCCTGGTTGCTGCCGGACTCACATTTACGAACTGGATTTACGGCTATTTTGTGCTGCCCGAATCGTTGCCGAAAGAGCACCGGCGTAAGTTCGACCTCCGACGAGCCAATCCGGTCGGCTCGCTGATGCTGTTGCGCAAATACCCGATAGTGTCGGGAATGATCGGGTCGTTGATTTGCGTGATGATAGCAGGATTTGCCACCCAGAGCACCTGGGCCTACTTCACCATGGAGGCTTTTCACTGGAATGAATCACTGGTCGGTTATTCGCTTGGCATGGTCGGATTGATGATGGCAATCGTACAGGGAGGCCTGGTTCGTGTTGTCAATCCGCGATTAGGTCAGGTGCGTTCCATTTATGCAGGACTTTTCTTTTACGGAATTGGATTTTTTCTGACTGCAATAGTTCCACAGGGCTGGATGTTGTTCCCCGTTATGATTCCTTTCTGTTTGGGAGGTATTGCCGACCCGGCTGCTCAAAGCATTATTTCGAATGAAGTACCGCCCAACGAACAGGGAGAGTTGCAGGGGGCGCTCACCAGTCTGCGAAGCATTACTTCTATCATTGGCCCGGTGCTGATGACAACGCTGTTCTCCCATTTTACGGCCAAAGGCACTTCGGTCTATTTTCCGGGCGCTCCGTTTATGATGGCCGCTTTTCTGATAATACTCAGCATCTTTTTGGCCCGAAACACATTGAGTACGATTAAAGTTCGGAGTCTGCACAAAGAGTAGCTGCTTTTTACAAATAAACGAGTCGGCCTCAACACGGCAGTTGAGTCGGCTATCCATCGCAAACAGGTTGGTTATACCTGTTGGTAGAGATGTCGCGCGGGCACCATGTGCATTAAACCGTAGCGGCATCTGCTTTTATGCTCCTGTTTCCGACAGTGTTGTTCCCCTGACCGAAGAATTCATCCATAACACTATTTTTTGCATCATACGATTTAAGAACTATACACAACTTTGAATACCTTTGCAGAGAGTTGACGGCAGGACGACAACCGTAACCGCCATCCGGAGTAGAATTTATCAACATCCTTACTATCTGCAACCATGAGATACAAATTACTTTTATCGCTGCTGTTTGTCTGCAGCTATTCGCTCTACAGTCAGGCAACGACCGAGAAATGGAAAGTTTTCGAGTTAACGCTGAAAGGGTCGGACAACGGCAATCCGTTTACCGATGTCAGCTTGTCGGGTAAATTTTTTCAGGATAAAGATACCATCACTGTTCCCGGATTTTATGATGGCGATGGAATTTACAGGATTCGTTTTATGCCTCAAAAAGAGGGTAAATGGAGCTACATTACCAGCAGCAACGCAAAAAAATTGGACAGGAAAAAAGGGAGTTTGTTGTGTACCCCGGCGCAAAAGGGGAATTTCGGTCCGGTAGCCGTGAAAGATACCTTCTATTTTGCCTATGCCAACGGTACGCCTTATTACCCGTTCGGTACAACCTGCTACGGCTGGGTACATCAGGGAGATAGTCTGGCCGAACTGACAATCAAAACATTATCAAAAGGGTATTTCAATAAAATGAGGATGTGCATTTTTCCGAAAAGCTACGACTGGAACAACAATGAACCGCTCTACTATCCTTTTGAAGGAAAACCACTGAAGCAATGGAACTACAGCAAATTAAACCCGGCATTCTTCCGCAATATCGAGAAACGCATCCAACAACTCGATTCGTTAGGCATTGAGGCCGATCTCATTGTGTTCCATCCCTACGACCGGTGGGGATTCAGTTCGTTGGACAGAAAGACCGAAGACCGCTACATTCAATATATCATCGCCCGTTTTGCCGCCTACAAAAATGTGTGGTGGAGCATGGCGAACGAATACGATTTTATGAACGCCAAAAAGCTGAGCGATTGGGATTACTATATCGAGCAGTTTGCCAAGAGAGATAAATTTCATCACCTCATCGGCATTCATAACGGCACCCGATTCTACGACCACACCAATCCGTACATCACCCACGCCAGCATCCAGAGCGAAGATACCTACCGGGCCAAAGAGTACCGGATGAAATACCGCAAGCCTGTCGTTTTTGACGAAGGCCGCTACGAAGGGAATATTCCCTGGTCGTGGGGTAACCTGACGGCGCAGACGATGGTTGAAAAATTCTGGCGGGGCGTTACCAACGGAGGTTATGTCGGCCACGGCGAGACCTATGTGACGGAAAATCCGGTTAAATTGCCAAACGAATCGTCGGATATTTTGTGGTGGTCGAAGGGTGGTGTTTTGCGGGGAGAGAGCCCGGATCGGATCAAATTTCTCCACTCGATCATCGAATCGGCACCGGCTCACCTGACTCCGATTCCGCTCTTCACCTGGATGCCCTTCTCTTGCGTGGGGGTAAAACATGAATACTATCTGGGCTATCTGAACGACGCCCAACCCCGCAGCGTGGTAATTGATCTGCCCAAGGATGCATCGTATGCCGTTGAAATCATCGACACGTGGAATATGACGATAACTCCGTTGCAGAAAAGGTTTTCGGGCCATAGCCTGATCGAACTACCGGCAAAGCCCTATATCGCGTTACGCATTGTGAAGGTGCGGTAACTACCCGGTCATTCTCAGGTATACACTTTAACGGGAGCTCCGCGCAACACGGCCAGGCCGTTCATTGCCAGAGCTTCCATCTCGTCTTCTCCCGGAAACACTTCGACAGGAGCCACAAAGGCCACCATCCGGGTAATATATCCGACAATAGATTTACAGTAGGCAATGCCCCCGGTAAGCAGAATGGCATCCACATTGCCCTCCAAAACCGTGGCCATGGCACCAATCTCCTTGGCCACATTATAGGCCAGCGCGTCCATCACCAACTTAGCTTTGGCATCGTTTTGGTTGCAGGCCAGATTCTCCACCTCCCGCATATCGCTCGTACCCATCAACGACATCACACCACCCTTGCCATTAATCATCGACTTGATCTCGTCCAGGCTGCATTTTCAGCTAAAGCATAGCTCGGCAACGTCACCGGCAGGCAATTGTCCGTCACGGTTTGCAGAGAAGGCACCCACGCCGTTGATTCCTCACTTCACGTAGATAACCCGCCCTTTT
>CAZFTY010000143.1:0-6340 GCA_964521835.1 uncultured Microbacter sp. | reverse complement strand
GTGTGAACGCTCTCTCTTCTTTGCTGCATGTTGAAGTGTACCGCGAAGGTAAAGTTTACATGCAGGAATACCAGAAAGGCACTCCTCAATTTCCGGTAAAAGAGATCGGAACTACAACAGAAAACGGAACATTGGTGAAATTTCATCCCGATGGTGAGATTTTTACCGATACTGTTTATAAATACGATATTCTGGCTGCCCGTATGCGGGAACTGGCATATCTGAATGCCGGGATAAAAATTACGCTTACCGATATGCGCACGCTGAATGACGACGGTACTCCGAAACAGGAGGTGTTTCATTCGGAACGGGGATTGGAAGAATTTGCCGAATTTGTGGACTCTTCGCGTGAGCCGTTAATCGATAAGGTGATCCACATTTCAACCGAGAAATTCGGAACTCCCGTGGAGATAGCCCTGACCTATAATACCTCTTACAACGAAAATGTTTATTCGTATGTCAATAATATTCACACCATTGAAGGCGGTACGCACGTAGCCGGTTTCCGTCGTGGATTGACACGTACGTTGAAGAAATATGCCGAAGACAGCAAAATGCTGGAAAAGGTAAAGATTGAAATCAGTGGTGATGACTTCCGCGAAGGACTTACCGCAATTATTTCCGTGAAAGTGCAGGAGCCTCAGTTTGAGGGACAGACCAAAACAAAGCTTGGAAATAACGAAACGATGGGTGTGGTCGATCAGGCTGTCGGGGAAGCTTTGGGAAATTATCTCGAAGAAAATCCGAAACAGGCCAAGATGATCGTCGAAAAGGTTATTCTGGCAGCTACCGCCCGTAACGCAGCCCGTAAGGCCCGCGAAATGGTACAGCGTAAATCTCCGCTTTCGGGAGGAGGATTGCCCGGTAAGCTGGCCGATTGTTCGGAAAAAAATCCTGAGGTTTGTGAAATATTCCTCGTGGAGGGTGACTCTGCGGGTGGATCTGCAAAGCAAGGCCGTAACCGTATGACACAAGCTATTTTGCCGCTTCGTGGTAAAATTCTGAATGTGGAGAAAGCCATGCAGCATAAGGTACTCGAAAGCGAAGAGATTCGTAATATTTACACAGCTCTGGGCGTTACCATCGGAACGGAAGACGACAGCAAGCAATTGAATGTATCCAAGCTCCGTTACCACAAGATCATTGTAATGACCGATGCCGATGTCGATGGTAGTCACATCGACACGCTGATTATGACCTTCTTCTTCCGCCACATGAAAGAGTTGATTGAGGGCGGGCATCTTTACATTGCTACTCCGCCACTCTATCTTTGTAAAAAAGGAAAAGTGGAAGAGTATTGTTGGAACGAACAGCAACGTGTTGCGTTCATCGATAAGTATGGCGATGGGAACGAAAACTCGGTTCACGTGCAACGTTACAAAGGTTTGGGTGAAATGAATCCGGAGCAACTCTGGAGTACAACCATGAATCCTGAAAACCGTACTCTGCGTCAGGTGACCATTGAAAATGCGGCTGATGCCGATCATATCTTCTCCATGCTGATGGGTGACGATGTGGGTCCGCGTCGTCAGTTTATTGAAGAGAATGCCACTTACGCTACCATTGATGCGTAAGATTTTATCGAATAAAGAGCGAAGGCTGCCATCATTGCGATTGGCAGCCTTCGTTTTTTTATTCGATAATGAAACCTACACTTTGTAAGTCGTCCCAGAACCGCGGATAGGACTTGGAAACGACCTCCGGATGTTCCATTTTGATGGGATGAATGAGCGCTGCAGGGGCAAATGCCATTGCCATCCGGTGGTCTTCATACGTTTTTATGGGAGCATTGTAATCGGAAGTGGTTTTCTCTCCGTTCCAGGCCAACATGCCTTCGGCTGGTTCTGCAAGGATATATCCCAGTTTGGCCATTTCGTTTTTTAAGGCGGCAATACGGTCGGTCTCTTTTATCTTCAGCGTTTGTAAACCGGAGAACGAAAAGGGAATATCAAGCAGACAACAACAAACAACCACGGTTTGAGCCAGATCCGGTTGATCGATAAAGTTATACGAAAACGAGGAGACGGGCTTTCCGGAATGGGATATGATAACTCCGTTGGCGGTATATTCTGTCGTTATTCCCAGTGATCCGAAGATGGCTGCAACCTGAGCGTCTCCCTGTGTACTGTCGCGATTTAAGCCCAGTAGACTGAACGAGCTGTCGGGGGCGGAGAGAGCGGCAATAGCGTACCAGTAGGAGGCTGCAGACCAATCCGATTCGACCTGAAATGATGTCGGTTTGTAATCCTGATGCGGTACGCTGATGGTATCTCCTTCCCATTCCGCCGTCACACCGAAATCACTCATCATGCGAAGCGTCATCCGTATGTAAGGTGTCGAAATAATGTTGCCCTCCAGCGTGAGTTCAAGACCTTCGGTCATGGTGGGCGCAACCATTAGCAAGGCCGAGATGTACTGGCTACTGATGTTACCTGCAAGTTTAAGTTTGCCTCCCTGCAATGGCTTTCCCGAGATGCGGAGTGGGGGATATCCCTCTTTTTCTATGTAGTCGATTTCAGCCCCCAGCCGGTTCAATGCGTCGACGAGAAGGGCTATCGGGCGGTTCTTCATTCGTTCGCTGCCGGTCAGCGTCCATTCTCCTTCCCGGTTTGAAAGGTAGGCCGTCAGAAAGCGCATCGATGTTCCGGCGGCTCCTATATCGAAAGCTGACAGCGGAGAGTGTAGCGCCTTCAGCATCACTTTCGTGTCATCACAATCGGCCAGATGTGTGATTTGTTCCGTGCTTTTGCTGAGCATGGAGAGAATCAGCGCCCGGTTGCTGATGCTTTTGGAAGCCGGCAGATCTATTACCCCTGTGATGGAATGTTTCGATGGAGGGAAAAGTTGAATCATAGAAGTTGTTGTAAACAAAAAACTGCTCCCGAAAGAACAGTTTTTATAGTAAATAGTTAGGTCGGGACGTTACATGGCAGGAAGGCCAAAACCAAGTTTGTTCTTACGACCAACCCATGCTTCCCGCATAAAATTGCCATTGGCATCCTTTCCTCCGATCAGGAAGATACGGTTGTATTTGTCGACTACTATGGATGCTCTTGATCTGAGTTTGTAGTTAAGACCTTTGGGGAAATTTACGAGTGTATCGTGTTTCGTCCACGAAAAACCGCTCGTCTTGGAGCAAAGCAGTGTGTCAGGCACTAAGCGATCGTTGGCAGATGTCCCGCCGTAATACATAACCTGATTGTCGTACCATATCATTGCTCCATTCTTTTGGGGGCGTAATGTGGTGTCGGTTGTGAATTCGGTAGCGTAATTCGCCCAGCTATTCGACGACGCGGCGTAACTATATACCGAGTTAAGTGTATTGCCTGATTGATCGATTCCTCCAACCACAAGTAGTTTGGGTGTGCCAGTGATCGGCGTGATGGTAGTAGCTGCAAAGTTGCTGATCGGGAATCCCGAATTGGCTGGTTTTCCGTTACTGTTGGTGCCTTCGATGGCGTTTACTGAATTTTGAACAGTCCAGTTTTTGCCATCCGACGAAGTTTCTACGAAATAGTTGTTGCTATTGTCATACATCACGGCGAACAATTTATTGTCGTAACTGGCAATCAGTGACTTTAATTGATTGGATGATGAAATTGTAATCTTATTCCATGAAGTACCGTCGGTACTCGAGTAGATGGTTTGTCCATCGCCAATTACATATATTACATCATTGAGTACAACCATGTTTTGTAGCGAAACGGATGCAGGTAATGTGGAAATAGGGGTGCCGCCATTCCAGCTCTTTGCATCGGTCGTACTGTACATACTTATGTTAGTGCCGTTATTCAAAAATAACATTACCAGACTATTGCAATACACCGCTTTTTGTTCCGTTTCGGAAAAAGAGGCTGCCGGATATACACGGCGTTGCCATGCGATGGAGTCCGGCTCTACTTTATGTACTCGCACATCTACAAAATAGGTTTTGTAGGTAGTGCCGTTTTGTGCATAATTTTTCAATACATGTTTCCATCTGAAATCGATAGAATCTCCCGATCGGAAAACCGTGTCGTTGAAAAACATAGCCGCCGAAGAATATGTTGTGATGACGGGGATGGCTTTGTAGTGCTTGTAAAGTTTGGTCTTAAAAGGCAAAGAGTCTGCGTTGTAAATGATTCCATCGGTTTTGTAAGCACTTCCGTCCGTCTGGTTGACTGTAAAGGTTTTTTTTGCAAAAGCAGGAACACTGTCGCTTTTCAGTGAAAAAGTGTAGACGCGGGCATCGTCGGAATAGTTAGTTACACTGTTACTCAGACAAGAATTGAAAGCAATTGCTCCAAGACTGTACAACAGGATAACCAAGTATTTGAATCGTTTCATGAAGAAAATTGGATTAAGTATAAATTTAGCCTTTTGCCGGCACACCTGCTTCTTGCATATCTTTTTATTCGCGAAAAGAACCGACCCGACAGGTTGATCGTTTGTAAATGAGGCGAATAATAAAGATAAAGATTCTGTTTGCCTGATGGATTTTTATATTTGTGCAAATGTAGTAACAAATTTTGATATTGTGGGCTATTTCAGGAGATTCAGGCTTTTTTAACCGCTGTTGAAGCTTGTTTAGGAACCGGTATAAAACAACAAACGCTGTCGGGAAGGACAGCGTTTGTTGTTTTATATTTGGACAGTTAATCAGAAAAACTTAATCCGGTTATCTTTAATATCCGCCTTGTCTTTTAATACCTGCAGGGTCATGTATGGAAGCATATAGTTGTAGCGGGAGTTCAACATATCGATCTGAACTTTCGGATTGAATTTGTCGTTTCTCTGTTGCTCGCTTACAACGCTGAATACATATACGCCGGCTTTACCTTTAACCGGAGCAGAAAGAACATTCGGTTTGGAGGCCGATGCGGCACCGATTACAGCCGGTTCCATTCCCAACGAGCCTGCCTGTATGCTGGAGAAATTCAGGTTAGATGCCGTATCAACTCGTTGTTTCAATGCTGCAGCTAAAGCCTGAACTGTTTTAGCGGAAGCCTTGGCCGAATTCATGTTTTTAGTAATGAGTTCAGCTTTTTTGTCGTTGATAAGTTCGGCTTTCAATTCCGGAGTTACTTCCTGAATATCTCGATACCCTTTTTGATGCGAAGCTATCAGGTTGGCAACAATGAGCACCTCGTTGCGTTCTCCGCATTCAAACACGTCAGATGTTGCGCCGGCCGAAGCATCGTTTGCCCAACGGAACACGGTACGGGTGTTTTTTACGTTACCCAGACGCGGAGCATTGGGGTCGAGACCATTGGCCGGGTGTATTGTAACACCTTTTGCTTTTGCAGCCTGATCGAATTTAGCGCTGGTATTGGCTGCGGTTGCAAATTCTTTAGCCTGATTGTAAATAACCTCTCTGGTTTGATCGCTTGGAACCGCTTTCAGTGCAAGAAATGCCAGTTTTACTTTGCTGATATTTTGTGTTTTTGTCTCTACCTGAATAATCTGGATCGAAGAGGTTTGTTTGTCAAGTGTAATTTCGTTGATTCCGCTTCTGAAAATCTTGGTAACAAGATCTTGTTTGAATCCGTTTTGTAATAGACCTACTTCACGTACCCAACCGATTTCACCTCCATTGGCGGCGGTTTGAGGAAGTTGTGAATATTTTTGCGCTAAAGCGGCGAAGTTACCACCTCCCTTGATTACCGAGATCAGACTATCGGCCAACTTACTTTGAGTGTCACGCAGAACGATGTGGCGAATTTTTACCGAATCAGGTTCGCTGATACCGCCTTCTACGATCTTAGCCATATAGTAAGTGTCATTATCCATTTTCGGACCGATTATGTCGCCTGTTTTACCGCCAAAAGCAAAGTCTTGCAAAAATGCAGGAACCTCTTTTTTGGTGAGAGCTATATCAATGTACTTCTCTTCAGAGTTTGCATTGACGAATGTTTTGAGATCGGAAGTGGTTTTAAACTCATTTTGCAGACCATTGATTTTCTTTTCAACTTCCGCATAGTCGGCTTTGGATGGTTTAACATCGAATTGAACATATTTCAAATCGAAATTAGCCTCTTGTTTGTAGCGTGCCTTACGTTTGTTGTACAGATCTTTAATTTCACTTTCCGATACTTTCACGGCACCGTCGGGAATCGTGAAGTAGGGTTGCATCGTATATAAAACATTCACTGATCTCTGGCTGCGGTCGAAAGCAAATTTAGCATCCAACGAATTGGCCGTGATGGTCTTCGTTAACAGTGTGTTGTATTTTTGCTGCAACGCGTTCTGTTTTACCATGTTTTCGAGGAATGACCAATATGCCTGATACTCTTTCACTTCGTCGGCATGTTGTTTGTCTTTGCTTTTCGAAGCCTGATCGAGAGAGGCTAAAAAGCCAAGA
>CAZFTY010000142.1:0-6363 GCA_964521835.1 uncultured Microbacter sp. | reverse complement strand
CGGAGGCGGCGCCGGGACAGACTCTTTTGTGGCTTCGCGCATTTTAAGCTGCCATGCCATATTATTGCCCAGTACTTCCATTATTTGCACTCCTTCGGCATCTTCGAGAACTTCGCCGGGCGTACGTCCGTGAATAATATTCCAGTAGTTGGATGTGGCGATCTGCATCTCCGAATAGAGAAGGTAATGGTTCAGGTTGTCGAAGGTGAACGAGCCTCCTGTGCGGCGAACTGCCACTACGGAAGCTCCTGTTTTATTACGGAAGAGACCTCCATTGCTACCCGATACGTAGAACGCCCGGTCGAGAAAGCATTTCATAGTACCCGCAATGCCGGCATAGTGTACCGGAGAGGCAAGGATGATGCCGTCGGCATTTTTCATTTTCTGAACAGCTTCGTTAACACCGTCGTCTTTCATTGCACACTTTTCATCCCTGTTTTTGGCACACATACCACAGGCAGAACACCCTCTGATGGGTTTGTTGCCGATATGCACGATCTCGAACCCGATACCGGCTTGTTCTAATTGCTTGCCGACTATAGAGAGGGCGTGGAAGGTATTTCCTGCTTTGTGCGGACTTCCGTTGATAGCTACTACGTTCATCTTTTGAATTGTTTAGTGGGTTTACGTCTTTTTTTGTATTTTTGTGCTGCAAATTTCGGAGATTAATACTAAATATACAAGTACTTACTAAAAAGTGGTATAGTTACCAAAAGGAGTAAATTATGAGTAATGAGGGAGATATAGATAAATATATTTTCAAAAAGAAAGAATATTTTTGTTCGCTGGAGCTGGTGATGGACATGATCGGGGGCAAATGGAAACCGATCGTGTTGTATCATCTCAAAGACGGGGTAATGCGTTCGGGCGAATTACAGCGTAGTTTGCGGGGCGTTACCAATAAAATGTTCACGCAAACCGTTCGTGAGCTGGAGGTTTCAGGTTTGGTGGAACGTATCGTGTATCCGACGGTTCCGCCCAAAGTTGAATATCGACTCACCGAAATGGGTGTATCGGTTTTGCCTGTGCTGGAGAAGTTGAACGGGTGGGGAAGAGAGATTAGCGTGAAATACAATCCTGCCAAGTAGTTCTCATCCTATCTCCTGATTGTCGAAGGCTCCGATGCCAAACAGCGCGAAATCGTAACGGATCGGATCGTGGGCGTTGAATTGCCGGAGGATAGCGGTGATCTCTTCGACGGCTTTCCAATCGTTTTGCTTGCGTGTGAGCAATCCGTAAGCGCGTGTCACATCGCCGGTATGCACATCGAGCGGAAGCATCAGCGCCGACATGGGAATGTCGTTCCACAGTCCGAAATCTACGCCGGTATCATCCTGTCGTACCATCCAGCGAAGAAACATGTTGAGACGCTTGGCGCTCGAATTGGCCGCTACGTCCGAGATATGTTTCCGGACTCGTTGCTCGTGTGGAACCGAAAGGAAAACTTCCCGGAAATAGTGCAATGCGGCGAAGACGCTTCCTCCTTCCCGAAATCCTTTTGTAAAAACGACCTCCAATCCGTTGTGGTTGAGGTAGATATTTTTCAACGCTTCAATAAAAAAGCGGCAATCTTTACCATTGAAGGTTCGGTGCACAAATTGTTCTAAACCCACCAAATCGGCATCTTCGGCGTTGCAAACAAAGTCGTACGGAGCATTATCCATTAGTCGCATCAGCCGGTCGGCATTGTTGATGATGCTTTTGCGTTGACCCCAGGCAATAGTGGCCGTTAAGATTCCGGCTATCTCGATATCTTCCTTGCGGGCAAAGCGGTGCGGAATCTGAATGGGGTCGGTATCGATAAAATCAGCACAATTATATTGTTGCGCTTTGGTGTCAAGAAGTTGTTTTATCTCTTTAAAAAAGTCTGTTCGCATTGATAGATATTCTGTTACCAGATCATTACCTGTATGGAGTGATCTATGTTGCCTGAGCCGTATATCCTGCTACGGAATGTTGATGGCTATTTGCAAAGGTAGTTCTTTGATCGGAACAATGACGCATACATACCATTGTGCGATAATTTTGTTTTAATGGTGTCCGTTTCCGGATTCTATGCTACTTTTGTGTGTCGGAAATACTAACGTCACGTGAAGCTATGAAACGAACATGTTGCTTCACAACACCCAATAGTAATGTAATAATTCCCAGCAACATGGAGTTCCATACTTCCTTAGACGAAAAAAATATTATAGTATGAAATATTTTCTCTTATCGGCTTTTGCTCTGTTGATTATAGGTTGTACTCAGGGACTGGGATTTCAGCCCGTGATACCAACTATTATCGCAAAGGGGAACCTGATAGGAGACGGGACGGATAAAATAGGTCAGAAGTCATTGGTAATCAATGATACGGTAGCGTGGAATCAGCTGTTGATAAATATGGATAGCGTGAATCGCCGGAGGATGGTTTTGCTTGAGAATCGTATCGATTTTAATGAGTATACGGTTTTGGCCATATTTGACACCGTCTGGATGAGCAATGCCGGCAGTTCTATCAGCGTCAGCATAGTGGAAAACAGCAAAAATATCTACGTCGAGACGGTTTACGATAGTGTCGATACAAGAGCGCTGAGAGCCATGCAATACCGGCCATACCTTATCGTTAAAATCCCAAAGACGGCCAAATCTATCTGGTTCGATACGCAACGATAGCAGGATTAAACCAGATTTGGTTTAATCCTAACAGCCTTATTTTTTTGTGACGGTTAAAATGATGTCGATCGTCGAAGTGGACAGTTGATAGGTCAGTTCTGTCTTGTTTTGAGGAATCTCGTATATCCACGACTGTTGTATCTTTCCCATGACAGGATTCTGATTCTCATCAAGAGCCGGGCCTAAATCGATAACCGATGTCGGAGCCATTTTTAGCTCTTTATCGGCAATGGTTTTTAAAATATCCTTTTTTACCATACTTACAGAATTCCACGTGTACGAAACTTTACTGTTCCCTTCCGCTTTAAGGATGGGACTGTTTCCTATTTCGGCAGAGAATGCGGCAACCAGGCGATCGCTGTTGGACGAGCAGGAAACTAATATAGTTATAGCCGATAGAAAGGTAAGCAGAATAAATGAGGTCTTTCTCATGAGTTGATCGGTAAATGGTTTTTAGTGTCTTTAGTACTCCCCATTATTGAACCGCTGGGATGTAATTTTAAGTTTAGTATATAAGTTAATGTTTTTCATAAAAAGTTAACTATGCAGCATATTCATACCAGTCAAAAGGTGTTTTTCGGTCCAGACTTTGATGTGTCCGTCGATTGTTGTAATAGTTGATGAACTTTCTCAATCCTCTGCGAAGCATGTTGCCGTTATCTGCCGGACAAATATAAACATATTCTTGTTTCAACGTATGCCAGAATCGCTCTATCCAAATATTATCAAGAGCTCGGTTTCTTTCATTCATGCTGATGGTGATTTCCTCTTTTTCCAGATATTCGATCCATCTGGGACAGGTAAATTGCGATCCCTGATCAGAGTTTATGATCTCTGGCTTGCCATGTTCGGCGATCGCTTTACGCAGCACCTTCAGACTACTTTCGGCATTCAGCGTGTTGGATATATCCCAACCGACAATATAGCGACAATAGACATCTATGATGGCCTTCAGATAAAGGAACCCCTTGCTCATCGGGATATACGTTATATCAATGCACCAGACCTGATTCGAATGGGTGAATTCCAATCCTCTGAGTTTGTACGACCTGATGTATCTGGATGCTCCCAGTTTACTCAGATTACGTCTGGGATAAATGGCCATGATGCCCATCTTGCTAAGAAGTCTTCTTACTCGTTTTGGACCAACCAATATGCCAAGAGTCTGAAGAACATCTACCATCTCCAGAACTCCTTTGGTTGGATGCTCCAAATACTCGCGATCCATCTTGCACATCAACTCCAGATCTTCCGATTGATCCTTTCCTGGTTTATAATATACCTTGTTACGGTTCACTTCCAAAAGTTCACATTGGCGGCGTATGCTCAAATCCGCTCTCGGGGAAACTATTTCTTTGAGGACTTCAGTATTCCCAGTTTTTCTGAGGCTCTCTTGCAAAAATCGACTTCAACCTCCAAGCGTCCTATCTTCTCGTACAGGGCTTGTTCTCGTTTGGCGGCTTCCTGGTCGGGAGCTTGAGTTGAAAAAATCTCTGCTCCTCGTGATAAAAACTCTCGCTTCCAGTTCGAGATCATTTGGGGATGCACATCAAATCGCTTTGATAATTCACTGAGCGTCTCCTGTTCCTTGATGGCCTCTATCGCTACTTGCGCTTTAAAGGCCGCTGTGTGTGTTTTTCTTGTTGTTTTCATAATGGGTAAAATTAATCGTTTTTATTAAATTTACCCAGTGGTATCATTTTACGGGAGTATTATAGTAAATCAAACTGTGTCAAGTAAAGAAAAAAAGAATAACTTCACAAAGTTACATCCTCTATTGATTTATGCGCCCAGAGGGTCGCAAATGAGAGGATACGGCTCTTTTTTCGAGATAATATACTCTTCACAGAACCTGTCAATCACTTTGTTCACATCATTGATAAAACTACCTCTCAGACCGAAAAGTCTGGATTTAGCTTCGTTTTCAACAATGTCAATGTCAATACATCCCTGATTACTCTTCAGAATAACCATGTTTGCTTTCTGGTTGTTGTTCAGGCGAACAGACAATTCATTCGACAGCACGGCCATTTCATCCCTGTAATCTGTACACCTGAACTTCATGTTATGGTTCAGATAGTCTACGACACAATTTAAATCGGTCGTGACCAATTTTAATGTGGAAACTTTCATAGTTCCTCTTTAGATAATGGATTTTGGTATAAAGATGCTCTTTCAAATATAGTGCGATAATTTAGCTTTTCATAATTTTTTTGGCTGTAAAAATTAATTAAAAATCACGTTTATTCATTTAGAACATAATATACTACAAAAAGACAAAATATATTCTATTTCAAACTATTTCGTCAGAGATTTTTTTAAAGATACCAATCGCAATCGAGGCCACTATACTCACCAAAATCATGGTTGTAACCGGGAAATAAAACTTTACGTTTTCGTTTTCGATACGAATATCTCCCGGCAAATGACCAAGCCACGATAATTTATTGCCGGTAAAATAGATAACAACACCGGCAATAATAGCTATGGCACCTGTAATGATAAGAATCTTTCCGATAGATTGCATAGAATCACGAGATAACGGGCAGCACTCGATGGTTGATTGTTATTGAAAGGATTATGCCGGATTAACCCCGGAGATCAAAGCAATGTGATTGTTATAATACTCCTCGCGGATCTGGTCGCGGGTTAAAAACAATTTTTGCCACATCGTGATATACGCGATATTGGTGTCGACGGAGCATATTACGGAATCAACAGAAGCGGATTGTGAATAGATGTGACGATGCTCTTTGTAAACAGCCATCGACAAAAGTATCAATCCGATACAAACGACCACATATGTTTTTGTAAATCCTTTTTTCATGGGGAGGGGGTTGTTATTTATTTCTTCAAAATCAGTTCGTACAAGTCGTTGCGTCGATCCTTCAGATTACGCACACTACCGTAGGTGTGCAACTCATTCAGCAATGAAATATCGACATCCGATACCAGAATCATCTCCGTGTTGGGCGTGGCCTCTGCAAATTTTCCGTCGGTAGGAAACGCGAAATCGCACGGCGCAAAGACTCCCGACTGGGCATATTGTATATCCATGTTATGCACTCTGGGCAGGTTGCCCACACATCCGGCAATCACCACATAACACTCATTTTCGATAGCGCGTGCCTGTGCACAGATGCGTACGCGGGAGTAGCCGTTTTGGGTGTCGGTAAGAAAGGGGACGAAGAGTATCTGCATCCCCTGATCGGCCATGATACGCGACAATTCGGGGTATTCCACATCATAACAAATCAGTATGCCGATTTTGGCGCAATCGGTATCGAAAGTCTTGATTACTTTTCCTCCGGTCAACCCCCAGCTCTTAATTTCATCCGGCGTTATGTGTATTTTTTCGTAGGTGTCATAGGTACCATCTCTACGGCAAAGAAAGCCCATGTTATGCAGATTGTTTCCCCGCAATTGAGGCATACTTCCGGTAATGATATTGATATTATAGCTGATGGCAAGGCTTATGAATCTTTTCCGTATCTCGTCGGTATATTGCGCTAGCTCACGAATGGCCTGCGATTCGCCCAGATGGTTGAACTTTGCCATCAGCGGAGCATTAAAATATTCGGGAAACAGAATGAAATCGCTCTTGTAATCGGATACGGCATCGACAAAAAATTCCACCTGTTCAAACAGATCGTCGATCGACTGATAATTTCGCATTTGCCATTGCACCAATCCTACGCGAATGGTGGT